>QMZU01000127.1 GCA_003663345.1 Candidatus Aenigmatarchaeota archaeon
TCGACAGGATTGAAAAACAGCTTCAGGCAATAGAGAAGAAAGCACTTGAGAACCAGAAGAAACTGCAGTCCATCCTTCAGGGGTCAGAGGCGGGTTAGTTTTTTATTCTCAGAAACTGATAGAAGGTATATGAAGAACGTTCTGAAAGATATAATCAAAGAATTGATGGATGCTAAAAACTTTCTCATTCTGGCACATCACAATGCGGACATAGATGCGGTATCCTCCATGCTCGCGCTGAAGGAGGCATTCAAGGAGAAGATGAGGTTTCCTGATATAGGTGTTGCTGAAAGTGTCAGCAGGGCTGCACAGGATATAGTTGGTGACGAGAAGATACTGATCAATCCAAGCCCGGAAGGTTACGATGCTGTTCTGGTTCTTGACACACCGTCACAGGAGCAGCTGGAACCGATAAAGGTGAACGAGATTCACGGAAGGTTGCTTCTCATAGACCATCACTCCCCCGGAAACCTGGAGAGATTCGCCGATATGGCATACATAGACCCTGATGCAAAATCAACCTCCGAAATAATTTACGAGATGATAAAGGAGATGGGCTGTGAGATAACCGAGAAGATAGCGACCTATATTATAACCGGTATTGTGGCGGACACATCGCACCTCAAACTCGCTGATGAGAAGACATTCCTTCTGATGGCAGAGCTTCTGCCAAAGACAGGAAAGGATTATTACGAGATACTGGAGCTGCTCTACACGGATGTGGATATATCCGAGAGGATAGCGATAGTGAAGGCTGCCTCGAGAATGAATGCCTACAGACTCGGTGATGTGATAATCGTCTTCTCAACAGTCGGTTCCTTTGAGGCATCGGCTGCCCGTTCCCTTCTCCGGCTCGGTGCGGACATCGCGGTGGTTGCCAATCTCGACAAGAAAAGTATAAGGATATCGGGAAGGGCGAGAAGGCATCTTTCGGAGAGAATACACCTGGCTGACGATATCTTTTCAAAAATAGAGAAACTGATAGGCGGCTCTGCTGGCGGTCATGACTCAGCCGCCTCTGCCAACGGCACAAGACCGGAGAACCTCGACAAGGTGTTTGAAAAAATGCTTCTGCTCTTCGAGGAGAAACTCGGAGAGAAACCGGAGAAACTCTAAACATTTTTATTTATTACCTCCAGAGAATATTAGAGAGGTGGAGTGAGGTGTTTGCCATGAGTGATGAAAGGCTCCAACCTGCAATAGCGATGTTAGAGCACATCTGCGGAGACAGGACTGTCCCCAAAAATATAAGGGCGAGCTGCGAGGAGTGTATAAACATATTGAAGAAAGAGGATGAGGAGACGAGCGTCAAGGTGAGCACCTGCGTTGCCATACTCGATGAAGCGTCAAACGACCCTAATATACCAATGTATGCCCGCACACAGATATGGAACTGCGTCACACTCCTCGAGGCGGTGGGGGCTGACTCATGATGAATCCGAAAAGGTTTATATATTTTTGCCGGGATAATTTAGTTAGTCCTTTATTTGAGAGGTGAAAAAATGCCGATATTGAAGGGTTTTCTTGGAAAAAGAGATGAAACATTCGATGAGGATGAGTTTCTGGAAGTTGATGTGGACTTGTCGCATGAGGCAGGTACAAGGGTTCCTATCAAGATAGTCAGGCTCAACGAGTACAACGATGCGGAAAGAATACAGAAGGCGGTCCGAGAGGGCAACATAGTTCTCGTGAAGATAAAGACCCTCAAGGAAAGGGACATGACAGAGCTGAAGAGAGCAATCGAGAGATTGAGAAAGACAACCACAGCCATAAACGGGGACATAGTCGGGGTGGACGAGGATTACGTGATCGTCACACCGAGTTACGCGCATGTCCACAGGTCTGAAGCAGAATAACCCCCAGATTCTGTTTTTCTTTTCTGGAATTGAAGAATCGGGTTTATGAATATCAAAAAGTAACTATCGTGTTATTCTCAACTCTTTCATCTCTTCCAGGTATTTTCTCCCTTTTCCTTCCAAGAAATAACCTCTGGCCGGCTCCAGGATATCACTCAGATAATTTCCAACAGCCTCTTTCAGATCAAGGGGATGAACCCCACCTTTTTCATAATCTTTTACAAAATCTCCCCAGTTTTCATATATTTTCACATCTTCAGTTTTCAGGTTCCTGATTTCAAATTTCTCCTCCTGTCGATCTAGCCAAGGTTTTATAACATATCTTCCGAGGTCAATTATTGGATTGAGCTGGATCTCCTTTGGTGGGCAATATGCCTTTCTTATCTTCTTTCTTATCTCCTCTTCAGTGTCATGGATAAAGATGGCGCTCTCCGGTTTTGATTTTGACATTTTTATTTCAATTATGCCCTCTTCAAACAGCTCCCTGTTGCCGGTCCTCTGGGCTTCAAGAATCTTATCTCTCTGCTCCCCGGTCATATGCATTCCCATCAATAAATGGTGGTGGATTGCTACAGGTTTGTAATTGAATTCTTTCGACACCTCCAGAGCTATCACATGTGCCTTACGCTGGTCCATTCCTCCATGAGGTAGATTCACATCCAAAGCGTAAATATCTGCAACCTGCATCGGTACGTACAGCAGCTGTGCAAAGTTCACCTTTTCACCTTTCTTTCTGCCCATAATAGTTATGCTTCTTTTTGCTCTACCCAAACTCATCCTACTCGAAACTCTTATTACATCTTCCAGGTACTCTGACCCTAGCTTTGCATATAACTCTGATCCCAGAACATAATTAACTTTTTCAGGATCGCCGCCAACACTTTTCAGAGACCACTTCAATGCCTCTTTGAAATATCCGCCGGCAACTTTCTTTATTGTATCAAGGTCACCTCCCAACTTTTTATTTATCCATGAATGATAGTCGGCCAAAAAAACGGTGGTTTTCACACCAGCGTCCTGAAAATCAGCAACCTTCTGCATGCTCAATAGACCGGTTCCCAAATGAACGAAACCAGAGATCTCATAACCTATGTAATGTTTCAACTTTGTGCCTTCTAACAAATATTCTTTCAATTTTTCTTCCGTCAGTATTTCCTCGGTCGGAGACCTTTTGATAATTTCAAATGATTCCATAGACATAGGTTTAAACCCAACATTTAAAAACTTTTCATCTCTTGCTGGTAGACTGAAAGATTTATAA
>QMZU01000128.1 GCA_003663345.1 Candidatus Aenigmatarchaeota archaeon
GTTTTGGACTTTTTGGGACCTTCCCGAACCTGAAGGCGAAGAAGCTCTCTCTGGATGATGTGATAATGAAGAGACCTCAGAGGAGGGATGAGGCAGAGGTGGAGGTCGTTTTTGAGGTGGATGGGGAGGAATTCTCGGTGAAGCGCAGAATCGGGAGAGGCAAAGGAACCACCCTTGCGGAGTTCAGAAGGAACGGCTCTCTTGTGGATGTGGGTGCCACCAGAGTCACGGAACTGGTGCAGAAGTACCTGAAAGTGGATTATGAATTATTTGCCAGGGCGGTCTACGCTGAACAGAACGGTCTGGATTACTTTCTGGAGATACCCAAAGGCCAGAGAATGAAAAGGATAGATAACCTTCTTCGAATAGACCGTTTCGAAAAGGCCAGAGCCAGCACAATAACCGTGAGCAACAGACTCAAGGACATCTCTTCGGAAAGGAAAAGAATGGTCCAGGAGATGGAGAGCAGGGAGGACTTCACAAGGATAGGGGAGATTGAGAATGAGATTCTGGAATTGAGAAAGACCCTGGAGAGGTTTGAGACAGAACTGGTGGAATTGGAGAAAAAGAAGGAAACTCTGGAGAAAAACCTTTCCGAGATGAGAGAAAAGGTGATGGAGCTCAGGTCGAAGAGGGATGAAAGGAACAGGTTGTTCGGGAGTATCACATCCCTTAGGGAAGAAATAGAATCACTTGGGAAGAATCTTCCCTCAACATCAGAGCTGCAGGAGAGGGAGAAGACACTTATGGATACTATTAAATCTCTGGAAGAATCCTTCGAAAGAGCAAGGGAACGGATGAGAGAGATTGAGAAAGAAACACATCTGCTCAAGGCAAGATCTGACGACCTCAGGGAGAAGATATCGAACCTAGAATCGATAAAAGGTGCTTGCCCCTTCTGCGGCAGGGAGCTCACCGAGGAGCATCGAGAGAGACTCGTCAGAGAGAAGAGCGAGGAGCTTCAGAAACTGGAGAAGGAATACAACTCACTTCAGGAGAAGGTGATGGAGAAAAGGAAGGATGTGGAGAGACTCGAGATAGAACTCCGTGAGAAGAGAAAGGAGGAGAACCAGATAGAGATACTCAAGGTGCAGGTTTCATCTCTTGAGAAGAAAAGAGAGAGGATTCTGGTCTTGGAGGCAGAACTGAAGAATCTGGATACCTTGATTTCAAATCTGAAGGAGAAGGCGAATGAGAAGATGGTTGAAAAACTACAGCAGGAATTTCAGGTTTTGATAAAAAGAATATCTGATCTCAGAGGAGAGAAGGGAAAGATTGAGCTTCTGAAAAAAGAGAGGGAGGAGCAGTTGAAGGGTCTGAAGGAGAGAAAGGAACAGTTCGAGAGATACAAGAAGGAGATAGCGAAGATTGAATCGATTATTGAGGACCTTAACAGGTTCCAGAAGGCACTGAGTGAGACACAGATATCTCTGAGGCGGGAATTCGTACAGGCTGTGAACAGCACCATGGCTGAGATTTGGGAGAACCTTTACCCTTATGAGGATTACACAAGCATAAGGCTTGGAATAAGGGAGGGTGATTACATTCTTGAGATGCAGGAGTCCGGTGGTGGCTGGGTTCCTGTTGAGGGGATCGCCTCAGGCGGAGAAAGGACCACGGCTGTCCTCGCACTCAGGATAGCCTTCTCACTCGTCCTCGCACCGAACCTCAGGTGGCTGGTTCTGGATGAGCCGACACATAATCTCGACACAAGGGGGGTTGAAGACCTGGCACGCATACTCAGAACAGAGATAACCACATTCATTGAACAGGTCTTTCTGATAACTCATGACGAGAAGCTGGAGGATGCTGTTACAGGATACCTCTATCGACTGGAAAGGGACAAAGGGAAGAACGAGCCGACGAGGGTGATAAAGGTTTCAGTACCTGTTCCCTAATTTCCTTAAGAAAATAAGATGTTCGGGGGTGATCATGGCCAAACCTTCTATCTCTATCAAATGCTTTTTACCATGCTTGTTGTAAGCCTCTATTTTTATTTTCAGTTCATCATCAACAAATATCCGGCTTATGGCATCGATTGAAATGGCCTCATATGTTTTTTCTTCATTATTTACAATAATTCCATGGCCATTTTCCTTTTCCTCAAGTTCTTCCAAAATACAATTTCTTGCGCACGAAGGTATCTCTCCCCAGAAATATTTCTTTTCCCCAGAATTAAAACCCCTGTATTCCATCTCATACACCTCCTATCCTTTGTATGTGATTACAATTTCTCCATAATTTTTGAGGGCTTCTTTGATTTCCGCTATTTCGCTCAACCTATCCACCGTCTCATCAGGAACAGTGCATCTGACCTTTACTTTCTCAACACCACCGTCAAGAACTATGTCACTATTTTCTATTTTTATTTTACCTTCCCCGATCAATACCAACTCCTTAACTTTATCCACAACCTCGTCAGCATGAAGTACTCTATAGTTCACATTACTTCCAGGAATACTGATCCTGTACAAGCTTCATCACCTCTGGTTTTTTGTTACTATATTTGCCATTATTTATATAAAATTAACTCAGATAAATGAGTTAATTTATAAGTCAGAGAAATCTCTTCTCCGAGAGTTTCACCACAAGAGAATCAATGTAGTTGAGAAATTCTTCCCTCTTTTTTCTGAGCATCCTTCCCTTCTTTGTATCCTTTTCCAGTTCAGGTGAGGGAGTCTCTTTTTCGAGAAACTCATAAAGCATAACTTCAGATGAATCTTTCAGCTCTTTCATTTTCTTCCTTTCCTTGTCTGTCATATCCGAAGCTACGAGAATCAGGTCATCGATTCTCTGCGGACCCCCCTCCGGTATACTTTTCAGCTTCCCTTTGCTTCTGTACTCAGGAGGAACCTCTCCTGTTTCAAGAAGTGTTTTTTTGAGATTTGTGAGCTCTGCTTTCTTCTCTTCCCATTTCCGGACCCTTTCCCGAACCTCCCTGTAAAGGTCCACCTTCCACCCTCCATGGCTCTGATAGTTTTTCAGATGCTCTCTGAAGTATCTAATCTCCTTGGTTGAATCCGATTCTGAAACAACCTTCTCCGCAATGGTATTGCATTCAACTGTGTGGTTCATTATCTCGGAA
>QMZU01000129.1 GCA_003663345.1 Candidatus Aenigmatarchaeota archaeon
GAATTAAGGAGATAGAAAAGGATGAACTGATAAGGAAAAGCATGGAGTTTGATGAAGAGTATAAGGGAACACCGTACGCGTGGATAGCGATGGCAACGTGCCCTATATGCAATAGCCGATTGATAATTAAACCGATAGACGCTAAACCAAACGGTTCACTAGAAATTCTAGTAGTAGCAATAGATGAAGGTGAAAAGCGTGAAAGATGAAGAGAGTCTAAAAATGGGTGAAAAAACGGAAACAAAGAAGAGGGAGTACAAGTATAAGTTGGCACAGTCCCATTGGGACTTTCTGGAAAACTGGCTGTCGATAATATTCGAGTTGCTGGAGTACATATATATTGAAGCATTCGTCCATGGATACAAACATGCCGAGGAAGATATAGAAAAGAAAAAATGGACGCAAGTTGAAGGAATACCCTACAGTGAAAGGTGATTCGATTTGATGAGAGTGTTCATACTTGCAGGCGGGTTAGGTACCAGAATTTTTCCCTTCTCAACGGTTGTACCCAAACCTCTACTACCCGTTGCGGGAGTACCCTGTGTCCGCTGGATTGTCGAAACACTCCTAGAGCAGGGATTCACCGACATATACCTCTGTATTAATAAGAGCAGTGAATCAAACTTCAAACACGAGTTTCGTGACTTGAAGGTAAAATTCAGCGTAACCGAGGGGCCAATGGGAACCGCAGGAGAGCTACTACACGCCAAGAAGTACATTAAGGGGGATTTCCTCCTAGTATACGGTGACGACCTAACGGAGATAAACTACGCTGAAATGGTGGAATTCCACAAAAAGTATAAGGCAAAAGCCACCCTCGCCGTGACAACAGGATTCACTCTACCCGTGGGCGTTGTGACCTTCAACTGGATCGATAATAATGTCTACGGCGAAGTTGAATCCTTTAGAGAAAAACCCTGCTTAACACAATTCGTATGGACAGGATCCGCAATTCTCCCCAAGCAAATCGTTAAATACCTCGAAAACTATCAGGATATTGCATACTTCGTCATTCCAAAACTCATCGAGGAAGGCGGTGTCCACGCTTACATAATAGATAAACCGTGGTGGGACGTGGGAAACATTGAAAACTGGCGAGCCGTTAACGAATATTTTAGGCAAAAGAATAAAAAGAGAGGGATAAAAAAGTGAAAATAGCCGTGTTGTGTGCCGGTACTCTCCCTCCCCCGCTCTAAAACCACCTCCTGTTACCAAAGCCCCCTCAACGTTTTTTCCCTCCGACAATCTCTTTTTAAATGGTTGAGCAATGGGGGTAGTGAGAAAACAGTCTACTACCGCACACGGGAACTAGACCGAATGGGTTACAAACCACACCTCTTCAGCGGCGGCCCCTACAAACCCGCAAACGGAACTTGGACAGAGTGGCACGGCGACGCCAGTGAAGTAAACGTGGATGATTTCGACGTGCTGGATGTTAACTCACCAACATTCTTCAACTGCGACCACGCAATCTACACCATTCAGGGGCCGTTCCAGCCACCCAAAAACGTGGTGTGCATTAGCCACAGTCAAGGAGTGGGAATGGGATTCCCTTCATTCAAGGTTATACACTACGGAACCGATACTGACTTCTACGCCTACCGTGAACAAAAAGAAGATTGGTTTCTGTACTTCAGTCGAATCGTTCACGGTAAGGGGCCACACATAGCGATCCAGCTAGCTAAAGACTTGGGTTTCGAGCTGAAAGTTGTCGGAGAAGATAAGCTGTACTGCGAACCCGACTACGTGGAACAAATAAAGAAAATGTGCGAGAAGCTCCCCAATGTGGAGTATGTGGGGCCCAAATATAATGAAGAGGCGGTTTGGTACCTGCAACGCGCCAAAGCAATGCTATTCCCCCAGTTCTGGGGGGAAGCGTTTGGACTAGTAATGATTGAAGCCTTATCATGTGGGACGCCTGTAATTGCGGGGGGGACAAATGGCGCTCCCCCAGAGGTAATTGACCACGGGAGAACAGGTTTCCTTTGCCAGAGCTATGGTGATTTCATAAATGCCTGTAAGAGGATAGATGAGATTAACCCCCGTGATTGTCGCTATGATGCGGTTACACGTTGGAGTGCCCGGAGAATGACCGAAGACTATCTACGCCTCTATAGACTTGTTATTGAAGGAACCACGTGGTAATACTATGAAAAAAACCGACCTCTGGGAGTGGCTATGCTTAATTCTCGCCATCGCGGTTACCTTACTATACTTGCTCTTTATAATGTGAGGAGGTGGTTGAATGAACAGAGAAGAACTACACAAAATCGTCATAGAATACTCTCCAATTGCGGACGAGGAAGAGTTATGGTGGCTCATCCAGAAACTTGAACAAATCAAACCCCTCGAAACCATAATTGAGATCGGCGTTGCTGGTGGCGGAACCTTCAAGATATGGGAGCAGCTCCTACCGCCAGAGAGAGGGTTGCTGATTGGCGTGGACATTGAACCGAGCAGCCCCTCACGGTGGAACAAAGGCAATAATCCAGTGTACAACTCAGTTCAACTAATCCCCAGCGAGAGAAACATAGCGGTATATATGGTCTACGGTGATTCCACCGACCTCTACACAATTAGCCGAGTTGGGGACATCCTAAACAAATATGGACGTGGTCGAGTTATCGCCGGAGCGGCGGAGTGGGAGGTTGACTTCCTCTACATAGACGGGCATCACGAATACTATGAAGTCACCAACGACTACCACAACTACGGGGCGTTCGTACGAAGCGGTGGCGCTATCGCCTTCCACGACTACGGTACACAGTGGGTAAACTATGTGTTTGAGAACGAAGCGGTTGGTCGGAAGGAGAGAATAACCAAAGCTCACGGAATAGGGATTGTGTATGTATGAGGTTGACCTCATCCTAACCCTATGGGACAGAAGTGTTGGACACATCGCATATAACCGCCAAATTATCCCCCGAATACTGCAATTCATCAACTATCCCGTTAATGTAATAGTTCAGTTTGATCGACCATCCCCCGAAAACCACGACCACTTCAAAAACCTCCTAGAAAGCGGAGTGATAAACAAGCTGACAATCCCCGAACCAGTAAACGACCATAGACCACAAGAC
>QMZU01000130.1 GCA_003663345.1 Candidatus Aenigmatarchaeota archaeon
ATCCTCAGCATCGGCAAAACCTATCAGCGGGAGGTCTTCGAATAGTCCGGATTTGAGCGCTATCGAGGTGACGGTTCCGATGAAGTTCTCATGGATGTTTCTTCCGGCAAGGATGTATATGGCGTTTTCCGTTCTCTCCACGGAATCACTTTCTCTTAACCAGTTGAGGTACGAACCGAGGAGTTTCCTGTAACCGTTCATTATGCCCATAAGTTTCTTCTGTGCTTCCTCAAGACCCATACATGCCAGTACGCCTATTCCTGCTTCGCCCATCCTTCCACAGGCGTTGAGAGCTGTGGCGAACTCCCTGGCATCACGGAATACTGGAAAGACCTCTATTCTGTACACATCACCGAAGATGTTCTCGGCATCACTCTCACCATTCCTTATCCTCTCCTTTATTATAGCGCTGTTGAGCTTCCTCATCTCCTCATCACTGAGGTCCTCGAGGGTTCTCCATCTCTCACCGTCCTTCAGCTCTATTCCGATCTCAGTAAGGAGCTGAATCGCTGCCGAGGGGTTTCCCGTTATCCCGGGGATGTACGGGTCTGTACTGTATTCCAGTGCTTTGTGTATGGGTCTCGAGCTCCTGCCAAAGAGCCGGACACCTTTCTCCTTGAATACCATCCCCTGTTTCACTGCCTCTTCAAGTATCCTTTCATTCAACCCTTTCATCACCCAGTTCTCCTCCTGGATGTCACCGATCGCACCTATCAATGCCATATAGGACAGGTCCGAGTTCCTGGGGTCCAAGGATTTTGCCAGAAGATACGAAACGCCCGCACCAGATATTTCATCCTCATCCATGCCTGCCAGAAGGGGTGTTATGTGATACAAGTTCTCCTTTGGGTATTCGCCTCTTATCTGGTGGTGGTCGCAGATTATGAGGTTTCTGCATTTCAAATCCCCGAGAAGGTTCAGGTAACCGGAGCCGAAATCCGAGAATATGACTGTTTCCAAATCCTCCTTGTTCAGTTTCTCGATCAACTCCGGGGTTATACATTTCTCTATGGAAAGGTGAACAGATTTTCCCTTTCGGAGGAGCGCTGTCAGAAGTATCGCAGCAGCCGATATCCCATCAGCATCATGGTGTGAGATGACCCTGACTCTTTCAGAACCTTCTACTGCCTCCACGGCCTTTTTACTCACAAGGTTCTCCAATTACTCTACCCCTTGACCATAAGTTTTGCCTTTTCGGGGTCGTATTTCCATCCTTCAGGAAGTTTTCCTTTTCTCACGTAATACTTTCCGAGTCTTCTGACCTTGCTCTCTATCAATTCGAGTCCGTGAATCGCAGATTTGTCTTTTTTGTTCTCTTTCAAATGCTCCCTGAGTTTCACAGCCCTTCTCATGAGATTTCTAAGGTCCTCGGGAAGCTCCAGAGCAAGTCCATTCTCTTCAAGAATCCTTGTTATCTTCTTTCCGGTTATCTCCCTAACAGACGGGATGCCGTATGTGTCTCTCAGAATCAGTCCTATCTCAGCAGAACTCTTCCCGTCCTCCGCGAGCTTCAGCACCAGCTTCTCAACTTCTTTCTTCTTGTACTTAACCCACTTCGGGGGACTCTTTCTGTAAGGTCTTGTTGACCCGGACTTGCCGTGCTTACGGCTGTGCATTCTTGCCAAATCTCATCACCTCCAACTTGGGCCAGCTTTCACCAACCCAATCCTTGGTTCGAAAAGAACCAAATCACTTCTTGAATATCCTATAGAACTCCGAAAAGATATATAAAACTATTCCTATCAAAACAAGTCCTGAACCTATTATGGCCAGAAGAACAGGGAAACCTGAGATGTACGTGCCAAAGGCAAGACCTATGACCGTTAACAACGTTCCGAAGAGAAGAACACTGATCGAGAAATTCTCCAGGAAATCCTTTGTATCCTTTCCCTTCACCCATTTAACGTAATCGTCCCAGCCCTTCACATAAAACACCAAAATCTTATTGTTGAAGATATTTTATATACTTACCCCACACTCACCCTCTTCTCGAGCAGTGCCCTGTAGTTGGTGCCGGTCTCATCTTTTACACCGTAAACCCTGATGGTGTAATCACCGCTTCCCAAGGGGTAAATCGTGGCGTTCACCACGTGGGCGCACTGACACCTACACATCCCTCCTCTGTTGACCTCTGTCACCTCCACAACATCTCCGGCCTTCCTTGCTTCGATATGTATATCTGCGCAGCAGAGGTAGCTGAGATGATGCCATATCTCTATCCCTCCATTGGTTCCCTTCGCGTCTATCCCTTCCCATTTCAGAGGATCGGTATTGTTCAAACACTCGCTGACCGAGTAGTTAACTGTTACATTATCGGTGCTTTCGGGAATATACACATTCTCCTCTTTTACCAATTCGCCATTTTTCATAATCCTCAGAGTGTAACCCTTTCCGGGCTCCAGATTCCCTATCTCCATTCTGAACTCCAGAGAACCGACGCACTGTATACACATCCCTCCTGTTCTGAAGGGTCTGAGGTCTATGGTGAGAATATTCCCATTCACATCTAAAGACGGATCAATCCCGTAACATGGATCAGGTATCATCACGGAACCATTTACTGATATTAATCCATACATGGGAGTAAGCTCTATTCCTGATGGTTTTTTCATACAGGAGGTTTGGGAAGAGAGTACTTCCAGACGCGGGCCTTTTTTAACATCTATAATCTCCGCTTTCATCGGCTCATCAAGGAGCCTCAACCTCACCTTATCACCGGGGTCTATTGAATTGAAATCCTCAAGATTGATGGAGTAAATGGCGATTCCGCCCTTCTCTATACCGTTTATCTTGTCATAATCATCCAGAAGAACAGCTACCCGTAATTCAGCGCCGGGCGGGAGGTCATTCGGAGTTATATCAACCCCACTCTTTATCTTTTTGCCCTGGTCACCGATTTGGATGGACTTCCATTCCACAGTTCCGGAGACGTAATTCACCTGCAATAAGAACCAGCTTATGGTGAGCAGGAGTACAAGAAAGAATCCAACCATTATGGATGATATATAATTGTTCATATCTGAAAGTTTCTGTTATGAAGATTTAAATTTGATGTGTCGAGTTCTATATATGAACAGG
>QMZU01000131.1 GCA_003663345.1 Candidatus Aenigmatarchaeota archaeon
AGGTACTATAGTACTAGCCAAGGTACTAAAGAGCGGGGGTATAAAGATGGCGACCGTAGCTGAGCTTTTGAGGCAGGGGAGAAAAAAGGAACTCTGGCAGCGGTGCTGTGGGTTCCTTGATCTCAGCCTGGAAGAGTTCATGGACATCCAGCGGCGATTATTGCTGGAGCAACTGGAGAAGCTGAGGAATTGTGAGCTGGGCCGTCGCATCATGCGAGGAGCTGAGCCGCGGACGGTGGAGGAATTTCGAGAGCAGGTCCCCCTTACTACCTACGATGACTATGCCCCCTTTCTTCTCGAGAAAAGAGAAGACGTGCTTCCAGAAAAACCCGTCGCCTGGCAACGGACAGCTGGGACGTCTGACGCATATCATTACAAGTGGGCACCTGTTACCAAAAGCTTTCTAGAGGAAATGACCCCGGCGCTTTTCGGAATGTACCTTCTTAGCATTTGTAGGGGTCGAGAAGATTTCGACCTTCCTGAGAAATTAAGGCTTCTCTATCTTCTGGCGCCTCCTCCATATATGACGGGGACGCTGGGCAGGAAGGTGGCAGAAGACCTAGACTTTTTTGTAAAGTTCATCCCTCCGCTAGAGGAGGCAGAACAAATGCCCTTTGAGGAAAGGGTGAGAAAGGGCTTTGAGCAAGCCCTCGAAGAGGGAATCGACGCCATCTTCGGGTTAGCCAGTGTTCTAGTAGCAGTAGGCGAGAAACTCAGCCAGAATGCTAACCCGAGTAGCTTTGTCACCATATTATCATCCGCTCTCTCAAGGCCGAGGCTTTTCCTACGCTTGGCAAAGGCTACAGTTAAGAGCAGACTAGCTCGCCGCTCTTTGTTGCCCAAAGATATTTGGACAATTAAAGGATTAATGATGGGAGGAACAGATGCCGCGGTATATAAAGCCAAAATTCAGAAGATGTGGGGCAGGCCTCCGTTAGATGTATATGGTTGCACAGAAGGTTTTTTCATAGCCATGCAGGCTTGGGACTATGAGGGTATGACTTTTTTGCCCCATTTTAATTTCTTGGAATTTATTCCTGAAGATGAGCACTTCAAATCGAAAGCTGACCCCTCCTATCAGCCCCAGACCCTTTTACTTGATGAATTAGAGCCTGGAAAGAACTACGAAGTGGTATTCACCAATTTTCTTGGTGGCCCCTTTATCAGATATCGCATAGGTGATATGATCAAAATTACTTCCCTAACGAATGAGAAACTTGGTATAGATATTCCTCAGATGGTATTTCACACAAGAGTGGATGGTATTATCGAACTCGTCGGTTTGCACTCTGCGCGCCTCACAGAGAAAATAATCTGGCAGGCAGTTGAGAATTCTGGACTTAAGTATGTAGGATGGACGGCACGCAAAGAGGTTAAAGCGGGGAACCCCGTACTAAATCTATATCTCGAGCTTGAGGAAAACGTTCATAGCAATGAGGAGGTAGCTATTATAATACATGAGCAACTCAAAAGATTGAACAGAGAATATGCTGACCTGGAAAAATTCTTGGGTCGGAAGCCACTTGAAGTAACCATCATCCCGCGCGGGGCATTTGAGGAATACATTTCAAAGCAGCGAGCTTACGGAGCTGACCTAGCGCACCTTAAGCCTCCCCATATGAATCCTCCCGACAACGTAATCGATGCGCTTATAAGCAGCTCTTTACGCTCACCCTTCGCTACCCCCCGCTGATCCTAAGAAAGAAAGCTAGTTTTTGTCAGCTTACAGAGATAGAGAGCGTACTAAAGTACTAGATGACCACTAGGAATCCTACACCTTTTTCCTATTGTTCTCTACAAGCTGAAGAGTCTTAATTATATAGACGAAAGTCAAGTATATCTACCTTCTGGTAAAGGGAACCTAAAAGTTCAAATGAGTCCGTGGGTTGCGATTCCGCTTCTGACCTTCTTTTGCTTCCTGGTATTGGCAGGGCTTGTTTTGTGTCAAAGACCTCGAAAAAGGGTGCACAAAACGTTTCTTATTTTAATCATTCCGGTTACTATATGGTCTCTTTCATCTTCCTTAATTTTAAGCAATCTTTTCGCTGGAAAAACATTAGCTCTATCCCTCAATTTAAAGGTCAATTTTATCTGTATGCTCTGGTTGGCTACTGCATATTACCATTTTCTCCGTTCATTTGAGGACAAGCCCGCTGGCAAGGGACTTATTATAGGTTATGGACTTATTGTTCTACTTTTACCGCTTATCGCACGTGATTATATTCTAAGGCTAGGTGGCGTTGTCCAAGGAGCGCCTTATGCAAAATTTACAATAGCTATGTATCCTATCGCTGCGCTGTATGTCGGCTTGATTGGCTCAGCTGCAGTTCCTCTGTTTCGCCGGTATCGGCGTTCACCTGACGCTGTCACTCGCAATAAGATTGCATATGTTCTAATAGGACTCGCTTTTATAGTGTTCTTTTGCCTAATGGAGCTATATCCCCCTGTAGGGGAATATCCTACAATTCATATAGGTAATTTGATTAACGCCTGCTGTATCACATATGCCATTGTTAAATATCGGCTACTCGACATCAGGGTAATCATCAGGAGGGGGTTGGCTTACGCCAGCCTGAGTGTTGGCATCGCTGCGCTCTATCTTGGCCTGCTATTTGTTCTGCTAAAGTTTGCCCACCTACAAACCACTGCCCGGACCTTGGTGGCCAGCGCTGGGGTGGCACTTTTGGTGGCTGCCCTATTCTACCCCCTAAGAAAACCCATTCAAGAGGGGGTTGAGCGGTTCTTCCTTAGGGAGACCTATGCCCACCGCCAGATGCTTCAAAGGTTTTCTGCTGAGATGAGCACCGTGCTTGACCTGGAGCAGCTCGCCGAGCGCTTACTCAACCTAGTAACCAGGGGCTTACGGGCGGAGAAGGCCATCCTCTTCCTCCAGAACAAAAGCGGCGACCTCGTCTCCTTCAACAAGGAGAATCCTGACAGGGAGGCGATGAGGCTAAAGAAAGATAACCCCATCCTCACCTGGTTAGAAAAAGAAGACCAACCATTTTACCTGGAGCAGATGGACATCCTCCCCCAGATGAAGGGGCTCTGGGAGAGCGAGCGGGAGGAGCTTAA
>QMZU01000132.1 GCA_003663345.1 Candidatus Aenigmatarchaeota archaeon
GCTTTTACGCCAGGAAGGCGGGAAAGATACTTGGCGGGAATATAGCACTGAACAAGACTACAACCATCAATACTCCCTGTTATGTAGTGAATGTGCATTCATGAATCACGCTCCTGCTCATACCACTTGTCAACATCCGCTACCCACTTCTTGAAGATACCAACAAGAAAATCGTGATCTTCAGGCTTATATCCGGGAATCCTTGACAGATCATTAGCGGTCAACATCGCTACAACATCCATATATCTATAAACGGGAAGACTGTCTTCATCTACTCCAACATGCCATACTGCCAATAATTCATCCTCTTTTCTTCTCGCGTTAGAAGTATGCCAGAATACATACCAATCACTAAATGACCATCTTGAATAAGCCATTATTTTCCTCCTCTCATTTTTCCATAATCATCAACCCAACTCCCAGTCAATCCAAACACATAAAAGCCAAAAAGCACCATCAATAGAACGATCGCACTCATTTTCCCTCTCTCTTCTTACTTTCGCATTCATACTCATACTCGTACAATCTCATCAACAAAACACCTACAATTGTCGCAGTTTTCTCTACAATGTCAGGCCTTCCATCCAGCTCCCAGATTAAGCAATGTCCCACCTCATGCGCTAAACAATACTTTACATAATTTTTGAAACCATCGGTGAGCCCCTCATCAGGAATGTCGTCAAATAACCCGTCGTAAATGTAAAAAGTCGCAGCAAGACTATTCGGTTCGTACTTAACAGAAAACGCACTTCCCTTATCGTTTTCCTTCTCCTCCATCCAGTGGATCAAAAACAGACGGACATTAGGAATGAGATGGACATAGCTACGTATTAGTTCACTAATATACTCCTTCAGATCGTTGTAGTAAAGATCTCGTGGTTCTAACTCTATCTTTACCTCTTCTTTTTTCTTCTTTTTTCCCATGTCATCAACTCCAATCCATCAAATAGTCTGAAAAGCCATCCATATAAAAACTTCCTTAACTTTGGAACCCTCAAAGCCGTATCTATATAGTAACCTCCAACCTCAATGACAAATACTCTGAGAAGAAAATCTCCACTCACCGAATTGGCCGCGCCCAAGGTCTGAGGTCCGATAATACCGTCTACCTCAACTAACTGGCCAACATCACATAGAGCAGCTTGAAGCATCATATTTGCCCTTCGAGGGCCGATATTGACGGCAATATCAAATACCTTCATCGCCAATGGTTCGTAGTCTATCTCCTCATAGCGGTTGGGAACCCAAAAATCATTCCAGTAGATTTCCTTTGCGCGCTCAACTGTCAAATTTTTGATATCTTCGTTTGGATAATTTCTCCTACTAATACCAAGATTGGTCTCGCCCCCTGGGTCATCTGGATCGTTAACATAGCCGCCCTCATGTTTCAATACCAAGCTAACAGCTTTTTCAAATTTACTGCTGTACAAGCCAATCACCTCCATTACATTGTAACTACACGGCGGTAGATTTGCAACATAAGGCTGTATAGCTATGCTTGACACTTGTCAAGAAAGTGATACAGAAAACTTGACTTTTCTTGGAAGATGAGCTATAACCTTCTGGAGATCCAATAGAGGAGGAAATGGAAAAGATGCAAAAAAGAGATAGTAAATGCAGTTTTAAATACGTTTATTCAATACGTCGTGAGACGATAGGGGTGATTGAATGCCATCATTGTGATAGCATGTTCAACTTAAGGAAGATAGTACCGAATAGGAGTGATGAATATATCAATGTTGAAACTGTTCCGCCCTACTGCCCTTTTTGTGGGAAGAAGTTCTAAAGGAGAAAAATTTCGGGGAGGAGGAAAACAAAGATGAAAACATTTGAGCCCATAAAAGAAGTGCCAAACTTGGAGTTGTGCAAAAAGCTCAAAGAGTTGGGTTACCCCCAAGAAGGTGGCGGATGGTATTGGGATTTCGAAGATTACAAACTTGCTTTTATTTGGGCTGAAGAAGTGGCCGATGAGCTTATTAAAGCTCCTACCTGTCGGGAGTTGGGGGAATGGCTACCCCAAAACTGGAACATTGTAAGTATTCAATACAAAAATGGGCGATGGGGGGTTTCATCCCATGAGGTAGAGGAATGGCGTATGTGGGAAGCTGATACTGAGGCCAATGCACGTGCTAAGATGTTAATGTGGTTAGTTGAGAACAGGTATGTAAAATTCACAAAAACTGATCAAAAACAAAAAAGTATAATTCAATCTCAAGGAGCGGAAAATGACAAAAACCTGCCCTCAATGTGGTAAACAGATGATCAAAAGGTATGAAAACCGTGTACTACTCACTAATCCGCCGCAGTATCCATGGTATTGGTGGTGTGAATGTGGATATACAGAGAAAGGGGGAGCGGATAGAGGAATCTTAATGGAAGACTTTTATTATCAACAATGGGAGGAGGTAAATAAAGGATAAGCAAATTACATTTATATAAATCCTGCAGTTGGTGAACGTAGGAGGGACTAACTACACATTTATATAAATAGCATCCAGTATAACGGCTACAGCGAGGTGAAATCGTGAAAATTGATCCGCACAGATGGAAAGATAAAGAATTATGGGAACTGGATAGTCCCGGAATTTACGTCAGAGCGCAAACCCCAGAGGGGGAGTGGAAGTCAGTGGATATCATTTTCTTGGATGAGGAATCTCTGGAGGAATGGCTAAAAAAGCTTGAAAAGGAAGAATTGATCCGCTTAGTTAAAATACTTTTGCAACATGAGGACTGAAATGAGAAAAGGAGGCTATCAATGACCGAGACAGTCAAACTGGAGCCAAGGAATAAAGAGACAACTTATATGTTTGGCAATGTAGTCGAAGTGATACTTATTGCTGATGTTTTTCAAATATCAAAAAACGAAAATGGTGAAGCCACCTCCTATGCAAATTTAGGTAATATCAAAATACGATGTTGTCCTCGAACTGTGGAAATCTTCCTTGACTTACGGGCCCCTTCGCTCGAAGGGCTGAAACAGTTAAATGAAGAGATAGAACACTGGGCATTGAAATTGTGGAAGGAGTTTTCTTAATTGAAGTCTGAAATGATAAAAATA
>QMZU01000133.1 GCA_003663345.1 Candidatus Aenigmatarchaeota archaeon
AAGCCCCAGGAGGTAGTCCCTGATGAACATTCCAGCGGTGTAGGGCCTGAGCCACCGTTCTCTGGGCCTCTTCCGGCGGTACCTCTTCTTACCCTTCTCTGCCCGCCAGATGCGCTTGTACTCGTCCCAGGCCCTTCCTTTAACGGTCTCATAGGCGGTCCTCTGAGGATTTGACCACTCCGCCTCAGAAGCCTCCACCCCCTTCCTCGTGAGACGATAGTACTTGCGGGAGGGAGCAGGTGGGTAGTAGTCCTGAAGTGCGGATGACTCCTCGTAGCCTGTCGGCTCGACCCACTTGAGCTGAATAAGATACCTGAAGTAGCGGTTGAAGCTGTGGTAACGGCACTTGGTGAGCTTGTAGGCTATCCGTCTGAAGTGATACTCGAACCTTGCCCTCCACTCCTCCTCGGTGTAGATGGGAAGCCCTCTTTTCTCACGCTCCTCTATCTCCCGGCCAACAGCATCCCTGGCGTAGGCCCGGTGGAGGGCCCTCTTGTACTCGTAGAAGATATCCGTTATGCAGGCTCCCTCGGCCGGGTCTATCCTGGAGGATCCTTCGGGACCGTGGCCCAGGAGATACTCCCGGATAAACCAGCCGCATCCTATTGGGCGAAGAAAACCGCCGGGTGATGGCCTGAGGTTCATTCTTTCCTCGGCTCGCTGTAGCCGCAGCGCAGGCAAATGTAGATGGGCTTTTCCTTCGTCATGCCGGCGTAGGCTGCGGCCATCAAACCTCCGCATCTGGGGCACGGTTTGGTCGGGCGTTTTAACGGGTTTACCATGACAGTCTCAGTCCCGGCAACATGAACGCTCTGAGGAAAGCACGTCATAGTACCTGACGACGTTCTGCCTGACGCTTTCTATGCTCCCGGAGAAACTTCTCATTCTCAAGGAGTTCGGTGAGTCTCTGCCGAGCTCCCTCGAATTCCTTAAGGACAGGAAATTTGCTGACAACCTCGAAGTATTTCTCGTCGTCCTTCAGCCCCTCTAAAAATTTTTCCAGCTCCTCGTCACTCAAGGATTCGACTAGCTGGGGGGTTTGCGAAAATATGCTTGACCAGTCGAATTGAATCCCCAGGTGTCTTGCCAGCTTGAGACCTCTCCCTGACAGCCAGTTCAGCGGTACTAGCCGTAGCAGAGTCCTCGAGATGGGATCATTCCTCTGAGCAAGCCGCATCACCAGCTCTGCGATGCTGTACGTAAGCTTTCCCCAGCCGTAGAGCAGGATAGCTATTAGAGCTTTCATCGTCCTAATTTCCCTTCAAGCCTTGATAGTCGCTCTCCATACCCATCAAGGCGTGGTTTATCACGTGAACCGGTGCTCATTGCCCCTTACAAAATTCCGCTTAACCTCAGCCCAATTACCAGGAAGGAACCAGCCACCGCTCCCACCAGCCAGCCGAAGGTATCCTTCCAGGCCTGGTCCTTTGTGTGCAGATCCTCGTTTTTCTCGTAGAACATAAAGCCGGCGGTGAGGATCAGGGGCAGAACCCAGTGCCCAAGGGCGGATGCGGCGCAAAGGAAGCCGACAGGGAGGTGAAGAAGTGCCCTCCTCTGGAAGTCGCCCACCTTATCTCGGTCATGTTTCAGCAACCTCATTCTATTTCTCCAGGAGAAGCTCAAGGAGCCCTCTCAGGATGTCGCAGTGGAGGGTTGCTCTTTTTACATCCCTAGCCCGTATGGCCTCGTAGAGCTCCATGAGCTCCACTTCGATGCCGTGCCACACCTTTGGTTCAGCCTCGGGGTGAACGATCCGGTTGCTCATCTCGCCTGCCATTTCCTTCTTTACCACACGGCATCCTTCAGCCACGCATCATATCTCCCCTTGGCCGTGCGCTCGACAACTTTGGCTGCCACACTGGTCATCTCCCGGTTGTGCTCCTCGGTTCCGTCCTCTGCCCCGGAGGTGTGGTGGGCTATCTCATGGATGACGGTGTCAATGGTCGTCCTCGCCCGGCTGAGCTGGTCCAGGCCGATGTAGATCATCTTGAGGTTCCGGTCGTACATCCCGGCCGTCCTCGTCCGATCGCTGGCCGGGGGAATTACGGCAGCGGATACTCCCTCAAGGCCGTAGCAGATATCGTGGGCTATCGCCCTCGCCAGGTTAAGGTGGGCGAGCTCTTGGGGCCCGAGCCTTTCGTCGAGGATGACCTCAACGCCGCTCAGCCTCTCCTGCGATTCCCTCACGAGTTGCCGGTCCGTTGTTATAATTTCTTCCAGGGCATCCTTCGTGCTCCAGGTGAGGCTGACCGACTCGTAGCCCAGGTGCCTTACCATCGGGTCAAGCCGATCCGAGGTCCTGATGACCATGTTGTCGCCGAACTCCCTCCTCCAGGCTTCCCTCCAGATGTCTCCGTTTTCCTTCATTATCTGAGTGTACCTCTTGCCCGAACGGGGCTCGGTTCCCATAAAGTCGAAGCTCACATCCATTTCCTTAGACCTCTCCCTCGGCGGCACCACGATCATGGAGAGGAAGCGCTTGAGAAGGTCCACATCGGTGCAGCAGGCCCAGAGACGGCCCATTGAGATGTTAACATCTTCCTCACGTTTTGGCCCATGGCGATCTGGGGACAGAAACGCTGAAGTCCCCAGAGGTTGTAGAACTACTCCTTACGCACCACCTCAACGAGCTGGGAGCGCTGGCTACGCTGGCTCATAAACAGCCAGAATCAGGAGGCACATGAAAAGGGGCTTTTTCAGCAACATCTCGACGGTGGACACAACCACAGCAAGCTGTGGTGCACACAATCAACAATTCCCCCTCAGGCTCGTCGTGACTCTGAGCAGTCGCCACGGCAAACACATAGGCAGTAAATGACGCCGTAAAGGAGGTGGTAAACGATGACAGTAAACAGTCCGAATAAGAAAAGGCCCAGCCGCTCCAGGTATGACCAGGAGCACCCAGTCAGAAGCTTCAGGCTGAAGAGCAAGGAGAGCAACGAGCGTCTACAGGCGTATCTGGAAGCAACCGGGAGCTCCATATCCGACCTTGTCGAGCGAGCACTGAATAATCTGCCTATTGAGTTGCCCGATATAGGCAAAATAAA
>QMZU01000134.1 GCA_003663345.1 Candidatus Aenigmatarchaeota archaeon
CTTCGGCATTATGGGGCGAGAGGTGGCCCGGGAGCGGCTGGCAGGAACCCTGTCTTTGACGGCCTTCCCTCTGGGTTTCGGCGGGGGGCTTCTGTTGCTCATAGCTCTTCTCCTGGAGGGAATCCCCAATTTTTCCCCGATGGGGTGGGCTATCGTCCTCTGGCTAGCGGTGGTCAACACCGCCATTGCCTATCTATTGTATAACCACTCTCTACAGGTGTTGACCGCCCTGGAGATGAACGTCCTGCTTAACCTCTCACCGCTGGGGACAGCTCTCCTGGCCTGGCTTTTGTTGGACGAGCAGTTGACCCCCATCCAGGTGGTGGGGATGGTAACGGTGATTCTGGGAGTAGCTGTGGTGCAGTGGCGGAGGGGAAAGGCAGCCATGGTGTGAATTCGATGATTGCCTGATTTTCTCTCTTCAGTTATAATAAAAGCAGGTCGTGGATGGAGGTTATCCGCAGGAGAATGCCAAACCCAGCGACCGGATGCCGGGCCATCAGGAGAGTGTGATGTCATTGGTTCAGAGTGTAGCTCCTCAATCCGCCGTTCGGGGGAGGACGCAGTGACAGGAGTAAGATACTTTGGTCGAGTAGCTGTACGAGGAAGTCTCGCTGTTATTTAGAGTTAGGAAATACAAGGAGCTAGTGACATGGGAAACAGAAAGCTTTTGGATATTGGTTATCAACGTACATGTGACTGCAAGCCATCTCACCTGAATTGCTTAACGGCAAAAGAATGGCTGAAATGTCAAATTGGAGTCTGGCAATTTTACTACGAAAAACGTGATATTCGTGATAAAAAGCTGCACCCTGCTGTATTCCCAATAGCCCTTGCTGCTAGAGTCATTTCGCTATTTACTCATCGAGGAGAGTTAGTCGTTGATCCGTTTGTTGGTAGTGGGACGACCTTAGTTGCCGCACGAGACCTGGATCGAAATGCAGTAGGTTTTGATCTGCAGGAAAAATATATCAGACTCTGCGAGGAAAGACTAAGGCAACTCTCTCTCAACACAACCAGCAAGCAACTAGCTATTCAGGATGACGCACGAAACATTCCGGATTACTTTGAGGAAGAGACAATTTCTCTCATATTTACATCCCCCCCTTATGCCAATCTTCTGAATCGGCCTAGACAGAACAAGAGCAGAAGAGGCGATTTAAGGAAAAATGAACAGTTTATGAAAATTGAGCAATATAGCCAGGATGCACGCGACTTGGGTACTATGGGATTAGAAGAGTATATCAACGCGATGGGAGATATTTTTGAAAACTTGCTCCCTTTGCTCCGCCCCAAAGCACACTGTGTTATTAATGTCGCCGATATGTGGTGGGAAAACCGGAGAGTGACTATCCACATTGCTCTTGTGGAAGAACTGCGGCGGAGAGGTTATGAACTGAGAAATATTATAATCTGGGACAGAACGAATATTGTGAATAGGATAGGTATTTTTGGCTGGCCTTCTAATTACATTACAATGGGCACTACATTTGAGTATCTGCTCGACTTTTGGCGCCCACTCCAATAACCGTGTAGAAGAGCAAAAATACAGCAAAAAACACTATCGCCGACTTCCACTAGAGCAGTTCGAGAAGAAAGGATAAAGTATGAAATCAAACAAGTAGAGAGGTCAGAAAGTCCATATCAGAACGTCTACTGGTTTGCCCGTGCTTTGGTCAGCAGCGAATATGGCAACGTAGGTAGCGACGTGACTCAGATGCTGCTCCTACAACAGGCTATTAACACACTATTATCCGTTCCTAATCCTAAGATAAATGCATGCAAAGGGGCTGTATGGAAGCTTCTACGAGACATGCATCGCTCAGGCACCCAAGCAGCCAGCAAAGTAGAGAAATTAATCGAGTACTTAGATCGTCTGATAAATACTGGCAAGGATTTGGAAATCCTAGGTTTCACCATAGAGCATATCATCATTCCTACAAACATGATGCTGCGTCGTATCCCCACCAGTGACAGGGAAGCCGCCGAGCGCATAATACGTGGGTACCTGGCAGAAGAAGGCGAAGCAGGTTTGAAAGATGTAATTCTAATGTGGGATCGAATAGGCGAGCGGTGGTGTATGGAGGCAGAGCGAGTCGTAATTGTGGCAGGCTTCCGACTACTTCGGGAAACCCTCGATGATTTATTGCGGGTAAACAAGCTTACTCGAATGGATGCCGATCAGACACTTACAGCATTCGTGCAGGGGTTTGAGCGACGGCTTGTACGCGGTGTCCGCCCCGGTAGAGCAGGCCGAAGTCTTGAAGATGTTACCGGCGTTATCCTTGAGCACTTTGGTATCGAGAACTTTGTTGATGCTCCAGAGCACATTAAGGCCGTTTTTGAGGTGGATAAGTTGATAATCCTGCCTGACGGCTGGCGTATAGGTGTTTCCTGTAAACGTACTCTACGCGAGAGGTGGAAGCAAGCTGCTAGCCTAAACGAACAACGCTTGGGTGAGGCGAAAATAAAGAAGACCTTGCATGTGATAACTTACACTTCCGATCTAACCGTCTCTAAAATCAGAGCAATCGGTGAAAGCAAGGGAGTTGTCTACGTCCCTGATGATGACCATCTTCTGAAAAACCACGAGTCCGATCCTGAGGTGTTGGGTTACATTCGCCCGATGAGTGCCTTTATTTCAGATTTGAAGGCAGCAAGTATGCAGTCCGGGTGAACGTCTGCAGAACCTCAAGAATCTGCCAAGTGGGAGGCTCCTCTTGGGCACCGATACCTGGCGACTGCTGGATACGGGCCATCGCTCAGCGGCGGAGAACATGGCCCTCGACGAAGCCATCCTCGAAGCCCGCAGCCGAGGGCTTATCCCCAATACGCTGCGCTTCCTCCAGTTCTCCCCCCATTGTGTACTGGTGGGCTACCATCAGACAGTGTCCCAGGAGGTGCGGGTTGATTACTGCCGCGCCCAGGGCATCGAGATAAACCGCCGCATCACCGGCGGCGGGGCTCTCTACTGGGGCACCGC
>QMZU01000135.1 GCA_003663345.1 Candidatus Aenigmatarchaeota archaeon
ACTTTTGGGGAAACAGGTTGCTGCTGTTGTGAACTTTCCACCAAAGCAGATAGCGAACTTCATCTCCGAGGTCCTGATTCTTGGTGCTGTGGATGGAGATGAGGTTGTGTTACTTGAGCCTGAGAGAAAGGTTCGAAACGGATTGAGAGTCCTGTGATTACTTTCCTTTTGCTAATCTTTCCAGTCTTCTTATCCTCTCTTCGGTTGGTGGATGGGTTGAGAAAAGGCCCTGAAGTGAACCAAGAGGGTTTATGATGAAGAGGTGAGAAGTTGCCTCATTTATCTGGAGTGGTCTCTGCCTTGCAATGGCTTCAATCTTCCTGAGGGCTGAAGCGAGGTCCAGAGGTTTGCCTGATATCTTTGCGCCTGTTTCATCTGCCTGAAATTCTCTGGAACGGCTTATGGCCATTCTTATTAACCCTGCTGCTAAAGGGGCAAAAATCATCATGAAGATTGCACCTCCTGCATCCCTGTCCCTGCCGGAGAGCAGAGCCCAGCCGAGCATGTGTGCGAGCCATGTCACAGCCCCTGCTATTGTCGCGGCAACTGTGGAGACGAGTGTGTCCCTGTTCTTTATGTGCGAGAGTTCGTGGGCCAGAACACCCCTTATCTCGTTGGGGCTGAGATGCTGGAGCAATCCTCTGGTGACAGCCACGGCCGAGTGTTTCGGGTCTCTGCCGGTGGCAAAGGCGTTCGGCACATCCGTATTGATCACATATAGTTTTGGCTCCGGTATCCCCGCCTCCTTGGAGAGTTCCCTGACCATCCTCTTTATCTTCGAATCCTTCAGCTCCTTTGCCCTGTACATGTTAAGCACTATCGTGTCAGAGTACCAGTACGCAAAGAAGTTCATACCAAAGGAGAGGAGAAGAGCAAGTGTTGCTCCGTAAAACCCTCCCAGGAGGTATCCCAAACCCAGGAGTATGCCTGTGAGGAGCGCGAGCAGAGCAAAGACCCTGAGTGTGTTGAGCATGATACCACCTTTTAATCAAGTTATATCTGGAACGTTTAAAAAATTATCACCTGGAAAGGAGCTCCTCATACTTCAGGAGGAAGTCCGTGATTTCTTTGTCAGATTCTCCCAAATCCAACCGTTTCTTGATCAGGAGCGCTGCTTCCTCAGGCGTGAGTGAGGATGTTTCCACTTCGATAAAGGGTATCCCAAGTTCCAGAACCTCTGAGGCGATTATTCCGAGTATCTCCGCGTCCAGGTTCTCCTGGACTTTCGTTTCCGACCAGCCCTTCTCCTCCAGACGTTTCTTGAGCACAGGCGGCTTGCAGCGCAACAGGACTATCCTGTCCGGGTTCACCAAGTGGGAGAGATGACCCTCTATAATAGCATCTCTCTCGTTCAGCTCCTCTGCCAATCTCTCTATGTCAACGATGAGACTCCCCCTCACAGGGTCGGTTCCGAGAATATATCCCATCTCCTCGGCTAATCTGTTCAAGTGTATCACCTTCATGGAGAGGAGTTTACCAAGGTGCTCTGAGATGGATGTCTTACCGGTGCCCGGTGTTCCAGTTACTGAAAGCAGCATATCCCTTTATATGTGATACAATCTATTAAAGAGTGGGGGTAGTTCATGGAGGTGTGGACGGAGAAGTACAGACCCAAAACTCGCGATGAGATAGTCAACCAGGAGAGCATCGTCTCCAGGTTAAAGGCGTTTGTTAAGAGTGAAAACCTTCCGAACCTTCTCTTTGCCGGTCCGGCCGGGACCGGAAAAACCACGGCATCCCTCTGCGTGGCGCGGGAGCTCTTCGGTGAGAACTGGAGGCAGAATTACATGGAGCTGAATGCGTCGGATGAGAGGGGGATAGATGTCATAAGAAATAAGGTGAAGAACTTTGCCAGGACAAGAACCCTCGGGAAGGTACCGTTCAAGATAATATCCCTTGATGAGGCGGATGCGCTGACACCTGAGGCGCAGCAGGCCCTGAGAAGGACGATGGAGAACTACACAAACACCTGTCGATTCATTCTCATATGCAATTACAGCTCGAGGATAATCGACCCCATACAGAGCAGGTGCGCGGTCTTCAGGTTCTCAAAACTGGAAAGAGAAAAGGTAAAGGAGCTTCTAAAGAGGATAATCAAGGAGGAGAAGCTGGATATAACGGATGATGCAATTGAGGCGATTATAGATATAGCGCAGGGTGACCTGAGGAGGGTGGTGAACCTTCTCCAGAGCACAGCTGCAATGGGGAAGAAGATCACCAAAGACCTGGTTTACGAGGCGACGGCACAGGCCAGACCGGAGGATATAAGGGAAATGGTTCAGTTGAGTTTGAACGGTAAGTTTGAAGAGGCGAGGAAGAAACTGTATCTTTTACTTGTGGAGAAGGGTGTGGCAGGTGAGGACATAATAAAGGGTATACACAGGGAGATATTCGACCTTGATATAGATGAGAAGAGGAAGGTTGAGTTGATAGAAAAAGTTGGGGAGTTTGAATTCCGTCTCAATGAAGGTGGTGACCCGCAGATTCAGATAGAGGCGCTTCTTGCGCAGTTCGCTGCTTCTTAGGTGACTCGTGTGGGATGGGTTGAGAAGTATGCACCGAAAAAATTGAACGAAATAATCGGCCAGTCCAAAGCGATTTCTCAGTTTCTCGAGTGGTATGAGAAATGGAAACCCGGGGATAAAGCAGCGATGTTCTACGGTCAGACAGGAAGGGGCAAGACCGCTCTGGTCTATGCGTTCGCGAATGAGAAGGGTCTGGATGTTGTTGAGGTGAATGCAAGTGACTGGAGGAACAAGGATGTTATAGAAGAGGTGCTGGGCAGGGCATCCAAACAGATGAGCCTCTTCCGGAGGGGAAAGATAATTCTGGTGGATGAGGTTGATGGGATTGCGGGAAGAGAGGACAGAGGTGGTGTCGGTGCGCTGATAAAGGTGATAAAGGAGAGCAAGTTCCCAATCGTTCTCACAGCAAATGACCCTTATGACAAGAAACTTGCCCAGTTGAGGCAGTATGTGAA
>QMZU01000136.1 GCA_003663345.1 Candidatus Aenigmatarchaeota archaeon
CATGAAATGAAGACGTACCTCTTTCTAGAAGGGGGTGTTGTAAATGGGAAAACTCGCCCAATCCACATCAAAATATACCATTCATGCCAAGTTCGAGGCAAACGGTGTGGTGGAGAAACCCGATGTTGTTGGTGCGATATTCGGTCAGACTGAGGGACTCCTCGGCGCTGAGATGGACCTGAGAGAGTTGCAGAGAACAGGCAGAATTGGAAGAATAGAGGTTGAGGTCAAGACCCACAACGGCAAAAGTACGGGCACCATAAAAATCCCCTCATCACTTGATGCCAGCGAAACCGCGCTCATAGCCGCGACCCTCGAGACAATCCAGAGGGTCGGTCCCTGTGAGGCGGAGATAGAGGTGGAGAAGGTTGAGGATATAAGGGCTTCCAAGAGGCGCTACCTTGTTGACAGGGCCAAAGAAATCCTCACAAACCTCTTCGAGGAAGGCATGCCTGAAAGCCAGCAGATAAGCGAGCAGATAAAGGAAGCGGTCCGCTCATCCGAGATAACATCATACAAAGGACTACCAGCAGGTCCTGGACTGAAGAACTATGATTCGATAATCATCTGTGAGGGAAGGGCTGATGTGATAAACCTTCTGAAGAATGGTATAAAAAATGTCATAGCAATAGAAGGAACATCCGTGCCGAATGCTATAATAGAACTCACAAAGGAGAAGATAGCAACCGCGTTTGTTGATGGTGACCGTGGAGGTCAGCTTATCCTCAGAGAACTCTTCCAGAAAGGCGCGGAGATAGACTACGTTGCCCAGGCACCTGAAGGAAAAGAGGTGGAGGAGCTCTCCAAAAAGGAGATATTCAAGGCTCTCAGGGAGAGGATCCCGAGCGACCAGGTTCTGATCGAGAAGGAACCACCAAAGAAAAAGGAGAGACGCATTACCAAGAAGATAGACGAGTCCAAAAAAGAAAAATTCAGGGAGATGATGAAAGATCTCACAGGCACACGAGCTGCGTACCTTCTGGACAGTGAACTGAACGTTCTCGGAAAGGTTCCTGTGAGTGAGATGTTCAATGCAATGAAAGAGGTGGATGCTGAATACCTTCTCTTCGACGGAACAATAGACCAGAAGCTGATAAACTTCTCATCTATCAGAGGTATCAAATACATTATCGGAATGGAGTACAAAGGAAGGGTTGATGTACCCAAAGGCATGGTCGTCCTGTCAGAAAGTGAGTTGAATGATTGAAAGCGGGACGGAGAAGATTCTCAAGGAATCGATGGGTTTGAAGAAAGATGAAACCCTCCTGATCATAACAGACCCCAAAATGTATCCGATAGCATCCAAAATGTACCAGATATCCCAGAAATTCTCAGACGAACCAATACTCATCCTCATGAAGGAAAGAGAGCATAATGGAGAGGAACCACCAAAACCGGTATCTGTTGCTCTTGAAAACTCGGACGTTTCCTTACTCGCGACAACCAAATCCTTGACCCACACAGAAGCGAGAAGAAGGGCATCAGAGAGGGGCACAAGAATAGCCAGCATGCCAGGAGTAACAGAGGAAATGTTCTCAACAGGCCTTCAGGTCGATTACCAGAAGATGTCCAGAGAGATTGATGACCTCCTCAAAATCCTGAAAGGTTCAAAATCCGTCAGAATCGTTGCACCGAACGGTACATCAATATCATTCTCAATCCAAGATAGAGTCTGGTACACTGATAAAGGAATCTACAGAAATCCCGGCGACTTCGGAAACCTGCCAGCAGGTGAGGTCTTCATAGCACCTGTTGAAGGCAGCGCGAACGGAACACTTGTTTTCGAGGGATTCGATGATTATGGTGATGTGCGCCTAGAGGTCAGGAACGGATTCGTTACAGAAATTTCTGGCTCAGAGAAACTCGAAGAAGACCTTGAAAGGATAGAGAATAGCCGGAACATCGCAGAGTTCGGTATCGGAATGAACCCAAATGCAATCCTTACAGGAAAAACACTTCAGGACGAGAAGGTTAAGGGAACTATTCACATCGCACTCGGAAGCAACATATTTTTCGGAGGTACCACAAAAAGCAGTTTCCACATGGACGGAATAATAAAGGAACCGACCGTGTATATTGATAACACAAAACTCATGGAAAATGGAAAGTTCCCCCACCAACAAGAATAAATACATTCACTGATACGACTTATTCATGGATGAAATAGAAATAGTGAGGAAGCTTGTGGAAAGGGTTGATGTAACCCAGAACACTCGGTTCAAAGAGGAGCTATTGAATATTCTCCACAGACTCGACATGAAAATGGACCTGATAAACCAGAAACTGGATAAAGTCATAAAGGAGGAAATAAACTCGGTTGAGATAAAGGAGATTCACCTGAAACTTCTGAACATTCTGGACGGCTGGATGAGCACATCTGATCTTGCACGGATCATGAACTACAGACAGGAGTACATCTCAAGGAAGGTGGCGGAGCTCAGAAAGATGGAACTGGTCGAAGAGAAGAGGGACGGTAAGAGCATCCTTTACAGAAGGGCTCAGAACCCTGATACCGTTTCTATGTAAAATTTCATTGGATTCTCAGTTCATTTCTTAAACAACCCCTCAGATTCTCAAGCGCTTCTTCTGTTGAAAGTGGATTCTTTCTATCTTTTATCTTCTCAAAAACTTTTTCACTCAAACAGTTCTTTAACTCTATACCAAACTCCTCGCAGGCCTCCTTGAGTGCAATATAACTCTCTGAATCATAATTGAAATAACACAGAACTTTTCCATACCTTTCTCTGTGCTTCTCAAGATATCTTTTCACTCTTTCCCTCGTCACCTCTATATACCTCCTCTTTATCTCTGGAGTTTCCTTCCACGGCTGCCAGTCATAGGAATTGAGCGGATAATACCTGTCAAATTCCTCAGGGATGACACCGGGTGAGGATATAACAACAAGATGAACACCCTTCTCCACACC
>QMZU01000137.1 GCA_003663345.1 Candidatus Aenigmatarchaeota archaeon
ACTGCAGACGTCTTGACTATGATGGGTAAGTTCTGGCAGTTCTATCTCATAGCACAAGTCATAACTGGTATCTTCAACATCTGGAAGGATGGATGGAAAGGAGTCGCAAGAGTTGTGATAGCTGTTCTGGCTCTTCTGGCTTGGCACTTCAGAGCGTTCATCATCAAGAAAGTTACCACGTGGCTGGGAGTCTTGCAAGCTACCACGTGGAAAGCTACTGCCGCTGTGTGGGGCTTGAGAGCTGCCCTGATGGGGTTGCCCTTCTTTGCACTCTTCGCCCTTGCAGGTCTCGGTGCTGGAGCTGGTGCTCCAAGAGCTCCTGGAGGAGGTGGAATACCTGCCATTCCCGCCACAGCTTACGCACAAGGTGGTGGCTTCGTGGCAAGAGGAGGTCTGGCTGTCATACATCCGGGAGAGCTCATTCTCCCTGCTGGAGCATGGGGAGGAGGCCTTGGGAACGTCACGGTGAACATCCAGTCAGCCATCATTAGGGAGGAGGAAGACATAAGAAGCCTGGCTGATGAGATATCTATGGCAGTGGCTGACAGACTCAGGAGGAGAGGGAAATGGTGAGGTATCTGATGCTGGAGCCTAGGATGGAAGCTGGAGCCATGAGAGATCCGAAAGACTCCTCCTGGCACTACGCCTTCTACTATCCCTCTAAGAATCCGACAGAGTACTATCTCTTTGCCTTCCAGCTTCTCCCCGAGAGAGCCAGGTTCCAGAGTGGGACTGAGTGGAGAGTCAAGTGGGTGGCTAAGAGACCTTTCAAGAGGTATAGATACAGGACGAGAGGAGAAATGTCACTGGAAGTGGAGGGACTCCTTCCCATATCAGACATCTCACACTTGGACAGGATGGTCAGAGCTTCATCAATAGTTTCGTATGGGACAGGAGGTGTAGACATAGGAGCTGTTTTACGATTCAGATACTTCGACCCAGAAACTGTTCCTGGGTTCGTGAGTAAGGAGGGTGCAATTGTGACTTTCTCCACGCTCTCAAACTATCCGACTGTTCCAGATGATGAGGAGAACTCCTATCTGAGAGGAATACTGGGTGTAGACGCTAGGTTCTGGTTCGTATGCTCCAAGAGAACTACTCTGGAGCCTCTCAACAGGTGGGTGAGTATAGACGGAACGAATACTCGTCTTGGGAAGTACACTTTGAGAGGGGAGATGATATACTATGGTCAAGACGGACAGCTTATTTAAGGAGGTGAGAAAGTGATAGGAGACTCCAAGTCCGGTGTGGCGACTCTTACTCCCTCCGAGACGTACGACATCAAGCCTTCGGGAGTGAGAGAAGAGTGGATAGTGACCAATCTGTACACCACTGGTGCATCGACGTTCGAGGTGACCGATGGGACCGACTCCGTTCTCTTCTGGGAGCCTACAGGCAGTGACAGGCTGAAGGGAGAGAGCTTTCACCTGTCTAGCAGCTACTGGATCAAGGTCACCAACACCGGGTCGACGGAGATCAAGATAGCCTGGGACGGAGTGCAGAGCAGGTAGGGGGAGAGAACTATGCCTGACATGCTCTCCGAGACCGGGAAGAGAGTTTGGACACTCTCTGAGACTGGAGAATGGCTCTTCACCTCCATACTGGAAACTGGAGAAACTGCCTTTCCTCTTGGCACTCTCGTTTCTCTCTACATGGAAGCTCATCTCCATGGCTGGGAGACTAGATCCACTTCTCTCTCTCTCGAGGCTCATATGGACAAGTTCGAGGTCCTGACACTGGACATACCTCTTGAGACGTCTCTGGAGACTCTCCCACCTCAGCTCGTCCTTTCGCCTTTTGGAGAGCTCTTCTTCGGAGCAGTGTCTGAGAGAGGGAGAGAGATGATACACACACTTGCTGAGACTGGAGAGAGACTGAGAATACCAGTTCCGGTTCCCTCAGTCGGGATGCCAAGTCCCACAGTTCTGGTGGTGAGGAGGTGAGAAAGTGCCAGTAACACCAGGATACTACATCCCGGAAGATTCCATAGTCTACGTTCTCTCGGAAAGAAAAATAGACGAAGTTCCGAGGTTCGAGATAAGAGTCTGGGATCCCATCAAGAAGGGAGGGTCGATGGGAGAGATAGAGGCTGACATAGAGATCGGGGAGCCAGTGGAGATAAGACTGGCTTCTCCAGAGGAGAGTCCAAGACCTCTCGTGAAAGGCTTGGTGTACTCCATAAAGAGAGAGGATGAGGAGATCATAGTTTCTGGCTACGGCTTTGAGAAGATGCTGACTAACTTGACAATTACTTTTGATGACGAGGAGAAGGAGACGGAACACTTCTGGAACAAGGACTATGCATATTTACTCCAGCTCTTAATAGAAGTCTGGGTGAACGGGAGAAACTTGAACGACTGGGTAGCCTACAAGAACGGAGAAGGAAGTGAGCCTCCTGCAGAGCACTTTGTAATAGACACTACCGATCTCGGAACCCATCCATTGGGAACAAAAGGATATTTCAAGATAAAGAAGGACGATAACCTGTGGGAAACCATTCTGTCACTGTGTAAGGAGCTGAAGGCTATTTTCTACTTAGATACCGTGATAGAATGGAACGAATCAGAGAACAAGTACGAGTTCAGTCACACAGCCAGACTCAGATTCTACAGAGGTGGGCCAAACTTTGACGTGGAAGGTACAAGACTGGTTGAGGGAGACTGGGAGATTACGGACTTGGTTTTATCAAAGAGTCTTGAAAGGAGTCAGGACGACCCATATTCCATCATCATAGTGAGCGGAGGGACTGACGGCTTCGCTGAGGAGTTCAATAAGGGTATTCTTGACTCTAGATGGTCGTATCAAGAAGGGAGTGTCGAGTGGAGGAAGGATCCCACTTTCTCTTCTGAGGGAGAGTATGGTGTCCAAGGTACTTCTGAGGGACTCTCTCTCTTCCAGACGAAAGGAGTGTAT
>QMZU01000138.1 GCA_003663345.1 Candidatus Aenigmatarchaeota archaeon
ACCTGTGCCCCTCCCATAGCCTGAGGCCGTGCCCCCAAGGACATCTTCAGTGAAGAGATCGCAGTCGTTCTAAAATTCCAGTAGGCATCTGCCTCCATAGGAGACGAAGCCATCATAAGAGCTACAACTGAGGAAAGCGACCTTATGTACACCTTCCACATTTGTCCCTCCTGTTACCGTCCAAGCACCAATATCCTTTTGGTTATAGGACCTATCACCTCTCCGCTTTCGTACTCGGCCCTAAAGATATAGTTATACACACCTGGAGATATCCCTGAAAGACTCCATCTCACCTCATTATAGCCACGTTTTGTAGCTCTAACCCTAAGCTCGTCTACGAAATCTCCACTTAGGTCAAATATCTGTATGACCACATCTGCAGGATAATTAAGATAGTATCTGAAGGTCGTCTCGTCACCTCGAACTGGATTGGGGTAGTTGTAAACTATCTCCCTTCTTCTACGCTCTGTAGTGAACGAAAAGACATAGTCTTTGTTAAGAGAGTTGCCAGAAAGGTCCTTGAGGGAAGCGCTCACGACTACCGTAACCTCTTCGTTGAATTCCAGGTTCTCCTTTGGAGTAAAATATATGGTCCTGTCACGGTATGTAAGTCCTCCCTCTATTTTCCCTTTCTTTGAACCTATAACTATCACCGCAGAGTTGCTTAGACTATCTGCATCCATATCCTCGCTGAAGCTCACGGCTATGGTGGCATCCACAGGCACATCTTCCACATCAGGGGCGGGAGATGTGGAGATAATGTACGGCCGAACGGTGTCCACGACGGACACGGAAGCCATAGCGCTTATATCTCCCACGCTTACTATAACGAAACCGTTTCGGCTGATTTCCCCAGCGGTGAACAGACCACTACTAGTGATCGTGCCGAGCCCGGAATCAGAGAGCCTCCAGAACAATTGCTCCGTTATCACGACAGGGTTACCCATCATATCATACCCTGTAACGGTGAACTGTTGAGTCGTACCAGAAGCTACTATTGCTGAGTCAGGAAATATCTTTATAGAGGCCAACTTACCTGGGACGACGGTCACAGAGGCTGTGTCAATCAGTCCATCTACGCTGACTACTACAGAACCGGTGCCCACTTTGATCGCCTTGAACAGACCTGTTTGGTCTATTGTGCCAATATCTCCCAACACCCTCCAAGAAGGCTCTACTTTGACCCTATCTCCGACAGTATTATATCCTATAGCCACATACTGAATTGTCTCACCTGAACTAACAGTGGTATCCGAGGGAAGCACTTCTAAAGAGACCAGACGTTTGATCAGTGTAAAGTTCCATATTGTCGACCAATTGCTGAAGTTTCCGGCGTTATCCTTCGCCTTCACCTTCCAGTAATAAGTTCCTGGCTTTAAATCTATGTTTAAATTTATCTCCGATGTCACTGTCGTATCTATATATTCGGGAGAGCTAAAGTCGAAGTCGTTATCTATCACCAGTACGTAATTCGACATGCCAGAACCTCCATCCGTCGCATCCTTCCAGTCGAGGAGGGCAACCTTTTCTGCGAAGGAGCTATCGGTAGGCGAAATAAGAGAAGGGATAGAAGGAGGGGTAGTATCATAACGGAGAAGAACTGTGACCTCGTTAGCACAGGACTTGTTTCCAGTACTATCCTGCAGCCAGACATGCAGATTATGTGTACCTTCAGCACTTACTGTCACTATGAAAGGTTTATTTGTAGTGTATATCTCACCCGTGGGATTTATAGTAGATTTAGATTCACTGAGTTCGTACCAGGCACCAGCAATACCACTTGAATCAGGAGGATTGACCCAATCGATGGTGAAGCTTGGGGTATTTTTCCAGGGGCTGGGATTTGAACCGTCTGCGGTAAGACTAATAGGCGCAGGAGGTGGAGTAGCATCATAACGCAAGGAGGTCGACCCCCAGTTGACATAGCTTACATTACCCGCCCCATCTTTCAACCATACATAGATAATATGTTCTCCCTCAGTTGGCACAGTTATGTCCGAAATAGAACTAACTCCGCTTCTTCCTATAAAAATACCATCGGTATCGTCCGTGGGCTCTGAATCCAACTTATAAAAGGCCCCAGCAATCCCGGACGCATCGGAAGGATTTGCCCATGTTATTGTGAAAAAATTGGTGGAGGTCCATACACTGGGATATGGTGTAATGCCAGTTGGAGCCAGAGGGGCAGTTCTATCATAGCATAGGGCGACAGAGGCATTGTTCCTATGATCTCTATTTCCGGCTTTATCCTCTAACCAAATATAAAGCGTCTGTACACCTTCAGAGTCTACAGTCACAGTAAACGGTTTGCTTGTAGTGTATCTCCCATCTTTAGAATCGATAGGGGGTTCTCCAAGTTTATACCAGACACCGATAACTCCACTTAAATCGTAAGGATTAGTCCACTCTATAGTGAAACTGGGAACCTTCTTCCAAGGACTGGGGGTTGAGCCGTCAGCGATGACGTCCGTTGGTGCAGAAGGAGCGGTACGGTCGTAGCGTAAGGTTACAGTCGCGTTGTTTATATGGCTTTTGTTGCCTGCCTTATCCTCCAACCAAACATAGAGTATCTGTCCACCTTCAGAATTAACCGTCACGGTAAAAGGTTTATCAGTAGTGTATATCCCATCTTCACTACTGGTAGGAGCTGCACCTAATTTATACCAAGCGCCAGCAACTCCCCCTATATCCGCAGGGTTAGACCAGTCTATGGTGAAAGAAGGAACATTTTTCCAGGGACTCGGGCTTAATCCGTCGGACATAAGTTCATTAGGCGCCAAAGGTGGGGTAGCATCATAATACAAAATAATTGAAGCTCTGTTGTGATAATCAACGTTTCCCACCCGATCCTTCAACCATACATAGATAGTATGTGCTCCCTCATCTACCACCTTAATACCTTGGAT
>QMZU01000139.1 GCA_003663345.1 Candidatus Aenigmatarchaeota archaeon
CCCTCCCTTCCGGGCGGGATTGCAAGGGGTTCCGCGAAGCGGAACCCCTTGCAATCCCGCCCGGAAGGGAGGGAGTCCCGGCCGGAGCACCATTTTTAAACGATAACTTTTAAATAATGTAAACAAAAATGTTTACAGTGATGGGTATGGTTCAAGTACAATTAAGAGTCCCGGAAAAAATGATTAAAGAAATCGACAAATGGATAGCTGAAGGAAGATTCAAAAATAGAAGTGATGCCATAAAGACAATTATAACAATGTATGAGGAAAGGGAGAAGACAAGAGAGTTTTACAAAATGCTAATGGAGAGAAGTAAAGAGAGTAAAGAGAAACCAGAGATTCTAATTCCTCTTGAGGAAATTTAAATGAATTTCAGAGTTCTTCTCCATCCCAAAGCGAAAGAGTTTCTTGGTAAATTAGACCCTCAGTTACAGGAAAGAATCAAAAATAAACTTAAAGAATTGGAAAGGTTCCCAGAAGAGAGGGAAAAACATCTCAGATATTCAAAATTCTGGAGTTTAAGAATAGGTGACTATAGAGCGATATACGAGATACAAGAAAAGAGAGTAGTTGTTATGTTCATAGGTCATAGAAAGAATGTGTATGATGACTTTTCAAAAATATTTTAACATTCACTTCAAACCCTTCGGTATGCCGATATCTGCCACAATCACTTTATCCTTATACTTCTTCAGTCCGCGCTTAATATCATGCAGAGAGATTATCACATCCGCTTTAACGGTCTTATCCTTCGGATACCCTGTATCCGGGTCCAGACCTGTGGGAACATCTATCGATACGATGAACGCCCCGCTTGAGTTTATCTTCTCAACAGCCTCCCTGAGCTTATCCTTCAATCTTCCCTCTATACCTGTACCCAGCAGAGCGTCCACAACGATATCAGCACCGCTTATGGCATAAACCTCTCTCTCAACAGGTATGCCTTTGATGAGAAGCCGGTCATAATTTATCCTCGCCTCCTCGCTGAGCTTCTCAAGGTCACCCAGGAAGACCACCCTCACATCAGCATACCTCGCGAGGTAACGGGCAGCAACGAACCCATCACCACCGTTGTTCCCGTGCCAGCAGACCACTGCTATCTTCTTGCCGCTCAGGTCGATATCTTTAGCGAGCAGCTCAGCAACAGCCTTTCCGGCGTTCTCCATTAGTTGAAGTCTACTGATACCGATTTTCTCAGCCTTCTTCTCGAGCTCCCTCATCCTCTTAACCGATATCATCGGTATATTCTTGTACAGTAAAGTATAGAACCTTTACGTTCACCACTCAACACTGGCAAAACCGCCCCCAAACCCGTGAAAAAGAGGGTTTTGAAGCAAAACTTTATATTTATCCTCCAAGAATTAATGAATACAAAAACCAATGGGAGGTTGTGAGAATGGCACTGATTGTTAAGAACGCCGTGAAAGAAGCTGCAAAGAATGTGAACGTAAGTGCCGACTTCTATGACGCCTTGGACAGGGAAGTTCAGGCTCTTGTGAAGAGGGCCGTGGAAAGAGCAAAGGCGAATGGAAGGAGGACAGTTCAGGCAAGAGACCTTTAAACAAGGTCTCATTTCTTTCTTTTTTATTTCCAACAATTGAAGAATCAATTTATATTTTCCCGTTAATTCTGTTAATTGCGCGAGGGTACCCAAGTGGACAAAGGGGCTGGGCTTAGGACCCAGTTGCTTAGTGCATTCGCCGGTTCGAAATAAGGGAGCCTTCCCCTCCCTTATCAACCCCTCCGGGCCAAAAGGGAATCCGGCCCCTCGCACCAAAGGTGAAATGATGCTGGAAGATTACCTCAAAGAGAAAGGTGTTGAATACAGGATAATTCAGTTCAACAAGAGCACGCACAGTGCCAGGGAAGCGGCTGAACAACTTGGCGTGCCACTGGAGAAGATAATCAAATCGATTCTCTTTATGGTTGGGGATACGCCAGTTCTCTGCATAGTCCCTGGTGATAAACTGGTGGATGAGGGCAAGTTGAGAGAGAGGTTCGGTGTCGGTAGGGTCAGGGTCGCAACGCCGGAAGAAGTGAAAAATGTGACAGGGTACGAAATCGGTGAAGTACCGCCTATCGCTCTCAAATCATTCAAGGTTCTGGTGGACTCGAGTTTGGTCGGCGCGGGCAAGGTTTATGGCGGCGGTGGGTCAAAGAGTTCGATACTCGAGATAGATGTAAAGGATGTCGTGTCACTGAACGGAGCCGAGGTTCTGGATATAACCAAATAGTTTATAACCTTTCAAGGTTTTAATTTAATTGGTGCTGATAATGCCCCCGGAAAAGAACGAAAAGGTCGAAGAGGAATTTGAGGACGAGGAAAAGATAAGGAGATATATCGCCTGATTCTTCATTTATTTAAATTCTGCGAATAAATAAAAAGCGGTGATCCGTATGGCTTTCAGAAGAGTCAGGGGTACGCGCGACTTTCTGCCTGATGAGCAGAGGAAAAGGATTTGGATAATGGATAGAATAAAGGAGGTCTACGAGAGGTACGGTTTCGAGCCTCTGGAGAGCCCGGCTCTCGAAACATTCGAAACACTCTCGAACAAACAGAGTCAGGAGACACTCGAGGAGATATACTCCTTCAAGGATAGGGGTGGAAGATTAATCGGTCTCAGGTTTGACCTCACGGTTCCCCTTGCCAGGATAGTTGGCTCGAATAAATCATTACCCAAACCCTTCAAGCGATACTGCATCTCCCGCGCCTGGAGGTATGAGAGACCACAGGCAGGAAGGTACAGAGAGTTCTACCAGGCAGATGCTGATATAGTCGGTGTTAAAGGTATGGAAGCAGATGCCGAGTGTCTGGCGTGCGCTGTGGACGCTCTCAGGTCACTCGGTTTCAAGGATTTTGAAATAAGACTGAACAACAGAAAGATACTCAC
>QMZU01000140.1 GCA_003663345.1 Candidatus Aenigmatarchaeota archaeon
CCGCACTCATCGCATCTCCACTTTCTTTCAAAAAGCAGAAGCGACACCCCCAGAAGCAGCCAGGAGAGGTAGATAAACCGGCGCGAATACCTCTCGTAATGGACGTTGACGGAATTACATCTGGGACATCGGGGCTGCATAATATCCTCGCCCAGCTCCTGATCCAAAGCTTCCGTCTCGACCGGTTCCATGTTAAGGATCTCGGAGGCCCTCTCCAGATCGGACTCCCTCACCTGCAGCTTAACTCCTCCGACGGCGTTCGAATAGAGCCAGTTGACGGTAACGACGAACTCATCGGAGAGAAAACACTCTATCCCGCTGGATTCGAGTCTGGATTTGACCAGATGGGCCTTAAAGGGGTTATCGAAGGTTGCTATCGTGACGAGCCTTTCAGGCATCTTCTCTCACCCGCTTAAGAGTTCGCTCTATTCGGCCAGACGCGATTTGAGAACCCCAATCCTTTCAACGGGCGTCGGGTTTTCCTCGTTCAAAACGGCCAGATAAAGGCTGACGAAGTCACCGATATATATCAGTGAAAGCAATCTCGCTAAAATCCCCTTCCCGCGCGAGCGTATCTCGGTTATCCCGTCCGGGTAGCTCTCGATCAGCTCCCTGGTGATCTCCATTCTCCTCTGAACGCGCGGGTGATCGAACTTATCACGTATTAGAATCACGTGGAGCTTATCGAGCAGTTCGACGGGATGTCTCCATCCCTCGATCTCGTTGTGATTCATCTCGGGGAAGCAGTTGCCATAGGCCAGCGACTTGCCGTTTTCGCTCATCTGCCCCTTCCATCTGACATAGACGACCTCGAAATCCTGGGAGACGTAGAAAATGGGTATCTTGTCGCGGATCTTCTCGGCGATCTGGATGGAGAGGTTATCTGGATTTTGAGGGCCCAGCTCCTGTGACATATCCTCTAGGATCGAGATCGCCTCATCCAGCTCATCTTTGAGGTTGAAGTTCGGAGCGAATCCGAGACGACAGATCACCGTCAGGACGGGAATAAAAGTATATCCCAGGGCGCATCTGGGCGGCATTCCGGAAGGTATCTTCATGACGGGGAGGGAGCGCTCCCGCGCTATTTTCTCCAGCTCTCCGTCGCTCGTTATCGCCATGCACATCGCTTTGGCCTCCATCGCCTTCCGGAACGCCTCAAGGCTCTCCTCGGTGTTCCCCGAATAACTCGATCCGACGAACAGAGTCCCCTCGTTTACGAATTCGGGTATCGAGTAATGTCTGTTGACGATTATCGGGACGGTGGCGTATCGGCTCAGCGCACAGCGGATCAGATCCCCGCCTATCGCGGAGCCGCCCATGCCTGATATGACGATGTTCTGGGCATACCTGTAACTCTTCGGCAGATCGACGCTCAATCCTATTTGATACGCCTCCCGACATTGACTTGGAAACTCCACCAGCAGTTTAAGCATGTTTTCGGTATCGTACCGCGCGATAGTTCTTTCATCCAAGTTCATTCTCTCCTCCTCAGATCTGTGCGAATACACGATAAATTATACTCTCGCGATCGACATAGGGCAAGGAGATACTCTTCTTGACTTCTTGATTAGGAGTTTTCAACGCTTTTCGCCGGCGCTGTAGCGGCAGGCCCCTGTGCCTGCCGGATTCGGGGGCACGCACGGGGGCGTGCTCCTCATATGTTATGTTATACTATATGCAAGCCTCAGGAGAAGGGGAAGACCTCGTGCCCCTAAGTGCCTCAAGCACCTAATGTAGACCGTCTCCCCTTCTCCCAAAAGGCATCCATGTTCAACTGTAAGCTGCTTCTAGAAAGCCTATATGAGGGTAACTGATGTCCAGAGGCTAACAACCTAATAAGGAGAATCAAAATGTTCTTCATCGGCATTGACCTTGCGGATAAGTCCTTCGACTTCTGCATCGTCAACCTATATGGGGATGTCGTATCGAGAGGGAGAGAAGAGATGAGCGATGAGGGGTTCTCCTCAAAGGGATTGATGCATCAAACTGCATCATCTCACTTGAAAACCCCAGGAGCAGGTTTGCTGAGTTTCTCTGCCTGAGAGGAAATCAGCTTTATGCTCCTAACCCTAAGGCGATAGCCAGATACAGGGAATCTCGCTTCAACACCAACGCCAAGAGCGATTCTGCAGATGCACAACTGATAGCAGATCACATAAGAGAACACTACCGCAGCCTCAAGCCGATAAAGCTTCCTCCTCAGCAGATCAAGCATCTGCAGATGCTGTTGGAAGATAGAGATAAGCTTGTCAAGGACAAGACACGCCTGAGCAACAGGCTGACAAGCATACTCAAGGAGTATTTCCCTCAGGCCTTTGCGGCTTTCAGCGACATAACGAGCAAGACCGCTTTGCTCTTCCTTGAGCGAGTGGATTCCTTCCAGGAGGCAAAAGGGATAAGCCGCCAGCAATGGCAAGAGATGCTGGATGCAGCAGAAGGAGATCTTCATCTCCCCTGCGGTTATATCCGCCAAGGCGATGATGAAGAGAGCTATCCTCGCCCAGTTGAAGGTGGTTATCCACTGTATCTACCTTTACGATCAGAAGATAAGAGAGTTGTTCGACCATATCCCTCATAGTGATATCTTCAGGAGCTTGCCTGGGGTTGATTACCTTCTGGGGGCCAAGCTGCTGGTCTTGTTCAGCAAGGAGTTTCGCTCCGCCAAGGAGGTTCAGTCTCATTGTGGCACATCCCCATACAGCAAGCTCTCTGGTCAGAGCCGAGGGGTCTACTTCAGGTCCGGCTGTAACAAGTTCGGGAGGAATCTCTTTGTGCAGATTGCCTTCTGCTCTCTGACGAGCAGTGCCTTTGCCAAGAGCTACTATCGCAGGAAGCGGCTTGAGGGGAAGTCCTTTCATCATGCTCTTAGGTGTCTTGCCAATGTGTGGGC
>QMZU01000141.1 GCA_003663345.1 Candidatus Aenigmatarchaeota archaeon
AAGTAATACAATCTGCTGTATCCCAATCCGTTGAATCCAGCGAATACCAGTAGGTTATACTTACGCTATCTGTTTCAGGGTCGGCTACATAAAACCTTATTAAAACATCACCTGTATCCTCCTGTGCCCAGCCCGGCTCTGTTATTACAACATTGGGTGGGTCATTATTATCTATTTTAAATTTAACAATATTTGTATCATGCATTACTTTTGTGGAATATCTCCAACCATCATGCATGTAAATTTTTAACCATACATTACCCACATAATTTGGTAAGTCTTCTTTTGACGCCCATATAAGAGAATCATACGGTGTACTATAAGGATACTTAAATGTATCACTTGCATAAATTGTTGCTGTATCCCAACTGGTCGAGTCTTTCGAGTAAAACGCAAGCAAAATTAAATCATCGTGCCCAATGGGGTCACGCACTTCAAATTTAATCTTTATGCTATCGGTTCCTTCAGGAGTTGGCAACCCTGTCTCCCAAATATCCACATATTGCTCATGGAAATTATCTACACGAATCTGTACCGTATCCGGAGTACCAGCATCACTGTCTTCTGGTATAACAGTAAAGTATACAGTGCACTCGGTATCCGCAAGCTGTTGTAGTGTATGCCATATAAGTGAATCTGGATTTTTGCTTTGCGGTAGAACCGTTGTCGAACACGAGTACCAATTTATCCCATCATGCGAATATTGAGAAGTAATTATTAAAGTGTCATTCTCCCTATCTTGGAGATTAAACTTAATTAAAATATCACCTGTATCTTCCACTGGATAAGAAGTAATGTTACAACTCGGCGGTTCGTTATTATCCAGTTTAAATTTTTTATAACCCCAAGGTCCATAATCCCAACCATCATGCGCTTTTATCCTGAACCAGACAAATTGTTCAACAGAATCTGCATCAAGTTTTGATAACCATATAATAGTATCCTGATAATGACCCGGGGCAAACCCGTCTGTATCGCCTGTTATAGTTGCATGGTACCATGCATTCGAATCCAGTGAATACTCACAGTAGATGATTAGACTGTCTCCACTTATTGAATCATGCAAAAGAAAAGGTATCTCCACACTATCTCGTTGTTCACTTGTAAGATTCAGAATCTCTACCCACTGGGCTTGATAATTATCCAACTTAAAAGAATCTGCAATGAGTGAATCTCCTATATCACTATCATGGACAACTATTTTGAATTTCACATAAGCATCTGTATCAGCAATATCTGAAAGCGAAAACCAACGCACATTACCTGCGTAACCGCCTGACCCTATTGGGAAAGTGTCGCCCGATGTCGTCGCCGTATCCCAGTTACCTTTGAAATAATACCTACAGATTATACCAAGTGTATCACTTTCGCTATCCGAAAGTGTGTAATTTATAACCACCGTATCATGTTGTTCTGTATGAGGTGTATCAATTGCAATAATTTGTGGCGGATAATTATTATCCAAATGGAAACTTGCTGTATCACTCTCGCCCGGGTCGTTATCCTGTGGAATAACCTCAAAAAGGAACCCAACTTTATCGATATGGTTTGCATCTACACGAGAATGCCAAACCGCTCTCACTGTGTCATTTGCAAGCATGTTCGTATCTACATTTGTCGTAGTATCCCAGCTTACCCCATCCTGTGAATATCTATAGAGATAACTTATTGGGTCACTTTCTGTATCCTTGGCAGAAAATTTAAACACTATATCGTCAGAAACTTCGCCAGCCGGACCTACAAGATATGATAATCGAGGTGGGTCATTATTATCAAGATGAAATTTACCTGTAGTGTCTGATGCACCCGCACCGTTTTCACTGCCACCTTTTTCAGTAGGGATTATCCTGAAATTAGCATTTGTTATATCAATACCATCGGTATCGTTTTGCGAATGCCATATAATTGTATCTTCTTCAACAAATACAGAATCCTGACCCGCACCCGTTGAATCAACAAATAAAGTATCACCCGTTACAGCGCTTGTATATACCCAAGTAGCACCATTAAAATAATAGCAGGATAAAGTAATAGTATCCCTTACATGGTCGGTATCCAAATCACTTATCCTGAAGAAAATCCTTACATCACCCGTAACCTCTGTATCAGATGGAGTAGAATAATCTATCCGCAACCCAACCGTAACACTTGGCAAAAGTTTATTATTGAATAGAAATACATTACTTGTATCAAATGCACCTGTGTCTTTGTCACGAATACTATCGTATGGAATGATTTTAAATACTGCATAGCCTGATGTATCCTTGTGGTCAGTTGCCGACATCCAGATTACATTTGTATCATAATTTTGCGAATCGATTTTTTCTACAATGTATTGTAAAGTTGGGTCAAGCCAACCCGACCAAGTAGTACTACCTTGTAATCTATATTTATACTTTACAATAATACCCAGTGTATCATATTCTGAATCAACCAATGTAAAAGGAATCTTAATATTTCCTGCACTATTATTAGGAATAGATTTTGAAACTGTAACACCAGGTGCACGATTTGCGTCCATATGGAACGGTCCAATCGTATCACCTGTACCCGCATCCTTGTGCAAGTACACACTATCAAAAGGAGTCACAAACAGCCATACTGAATCATCGTCTACTCCAGGAATATCATTATATGCTAACCAGTAAAATGCTGAATCATACACAAGAGTATCAATACTATCTGGATTTATTGATACTGTAGCATCTGACCAACTTATTTTATCGAGAGAATATTTTACATCAAAAATCACGATGTCTTTTTCTGGATCATTTACCCAGTATTTTACACGAGCACTATCAACCTGTTCTTGGACTATATTCTTAAGTGAACAACTTGGTGGTTTATTATTATCTACATAAAATCTCACAGGAGCACTTAG
>QMZU01000142.1 GCA_003663345.1 Candidatus Aenigmatarchaeota archaeon
CCTTTTTCTTTCCGGTTCTGTCGGACCAGTAACCACACAAAACCTTTAGCAGACTGGCGATGCTCTCCCTCAAACCCCCCACCATTCCCACCACTACAGCAGACCCGCCGAGAGCGGTGATGAACATTGGTAGTATCGGTAGTATCATCTCACTACTGAGGTCGTTCAGAAAACTCACGATACCCAGAAGGAGGACGTTCCTGCTGATTTCTTTTTGGGATTTCATATTCTCAAATAATTATTAGAGATGGGATTAAAAAGTTTTCACAACATCTTCCCGTGCGTCACCCTCACCAGCCACTCGAAGATGTTCTCCTCTCTCGGTTCGTATATGTGGGCGGAGTTCGTGAAGAGCGCCACGAGAATTCTATCCACCTCTATCCCATTCTTCTCAAGAGCCGTTTTTACCTCTACTGCCCAGTCGATATTGTGGTTCAGATCCAGTTGTGTTCCGCGGGCCATGTCGTTAGAGCGCATGCCGGTTGTTGAAACCATAACCCTTTCTCCATCTATTTCCCTTATGTAGAAGTTGTGCCAGGAGTACGGATAAACCGCTTCCCGGTGGCGCAGTAAATGTGGCTGGACATGTGATGTGATGAAGGCGCGTCTGGTGTTTCTGTCCTTCAGAAACCTTCTTATTACAGTTTCGATCTGGTCCGTTTCCTTTATCTTGCTCTCATTCCTGAGGGCTGTCAACACTTCTTCTTTTTTCATCTTCTCGAGGTTCACGCCCTTCTCTCTGTAACTTTCTAGCACACCTCTGAGGACCTGGGGATGTATTAGAAACTCCCTCAAAATCACATCTTCATTGTTCGTTTCCATCAGCGCCTCCAGAACATCCGCCTCCTCCCCAAGACCGCAATCGCTGAATCTGAACTGCTGCTTGTAGAGATATGGGAGAACAGCTCTCTTGCCTTTATATTCAACGACATACCTTCCTTCAAACCCGCTCTTCCTCACGAAAACATCCTGATACCATTCATCCTCTTTCCTGGACCATGAAAAACCGTATCGGTCGGAGAACGGATTCTCAACCACAAGAAGCATGTTTCCACAGTCCCATGTCCTTTCCTTCCTCCCGGCCTGATCAATGATATGTACCTTTCCATGTTTTCTCACGAACTCGTTCGCCTTCTCGAGAACATCAAAAACTGTTTCACCGGTTATGACCTTTTCCGGCATGTGTCCGAAGAGTGTGGCCATGATAATCTTTCAGCATCTAACCCTTAAATCCTTTTCAGCATGAATTCAAGAATAAATAATTTTCTGATAATCCTCTATCTGGGGATAGTGTGGAGGTATTTCATTTTCAGGGAAGTATCGATGAGGTGATGGATCAGGCGCATTTTTACTTGGGAAAGTACGGAACATACGTTGAAAGGGATATCGGTGGTTACTTCCAGGCGCGTGCGCTCATAGATGTGGAGATGCCTGAGGAGATATCTCAGAAGGTGAGGGATTATCTTGAAGGTAACATAGGTCCGGAGAGATACACTAATCCGAAATCCTACTACTTCGATGATTTGAAGAGAACAATAGAGAACTACGGGACACCTCTTACAGAGGTGGTTGGAAAGGTTATTGAAAACAGCAGATACTCCAGAAGGGCTGTTCTTACATTGTTTGAACCGCATTATATTTACGAGGAGAAGCCGAACGTCTTCATCGAATTCCAGCCACGGTTCTGGAACGATGATGGGAATCTTGTGAGCATACCGGTACTCTCGGTCAGGAGTTTGGACATGGTCAACTTCTTTCGCGAGAATGTCGAGTACTTCACGGCCCTGAACAGGGATATACTGGAAAGGCTGGAACTGGAGGTTGAGGAAGGACCACTGACGATGATGGTGAATAACGCCCATATTTATGAGAAGGATTTGGAGAAGGGTAAGAGAAGAAAGGAGAAGCTCAAGTATTCCAGTCATCTCATCAGGTCAAGGAATCCAAATAATGCTACGAAGAGCCTCTGGGATGTGATACTCAGGAAAGGTGTGGAGTCGGATGACCCGCGAGCCAAGGGCAGGAAAATGAGGGACATAAAGGTGTGGGTGAGGGTGGAGAATCCTGTACCAGAGATAGATTACGAAACGTTTGACCCGAATATGGCTAAACTGTACACGGACCAGGTCACCGGGAGGATGAAAACGGACCATGCCTATGACGAATACGAAAGGATGTGTGGCGAACCCTTCGACCAGGTGGAGGGTATCCTGAGAAACATTGAGAAGAATCCAAATAGAAGGAGACATCTGATAATGATAGGAAGGAAGGGTGACATAAACCGGGTTCTTGAAGAAAGGGAAATACCCTGCCCGAGATATGTGGTTCTCCAGCCAGAGGTGGAAGATGAAAAGATGAAACTGAATCCCTTCATAGGGTTCAGGTCGAATGATGCTTATGGTGCATTTCCTTACGACTGGATTGCTTTCAATCTTTTCATTCGCGAGAAGGTAATGGAACCATTGAGTGAAAGGGGTTATGATGTGGAGATGGGCCCGCTTGACTGGGAATCTGCCTCAATGCACATCTACGGAAGGGACATGGAAAAATTGAAGTTCATGGGTGATTTTGAATGAAGTGGCCGCTTGTACGGGGTTCATACGAAGTTTTAAATGAGAAAGGGTATGTTGGTATAATCTTTCTGCCGCAGGGAGCAAGAGACGATGAACACACCGATTGGGATACACCGCCTGAGTGGCCGGAGGATGTGGCGATGATAGGAACACTGCAGACGGAGAATGAAGGGATAAAAGATGTGATTCTCAATACCATGAGCAGTTATGCCATAGACAGGCTGGCAATAGTCGGGAAGAATGATGTGGAGATGGGCCCGCTTGACTGGGAATCTGCCTCAATGCACATCTACGGAAGGGA
>QMZU01000143.1 GCA_003663345.1 Candidatus Aenigmatarchaeota archaeon
CCTATATATCTTCCCTTCGTTTATCCTTTCTGGGACCTCGAAGGAATCCTCCCTGAAGGAGAACACGACCCTGGCCCATTCGGCATCGTAGGCTTCGGTCTTTGGAAACATAACAGTAATTGAAAATATCTCCCCCACCTCGGAAGGTCCGTGGACGAAGTTCCCGAAGCGCCTGGCCACGGCAGGAGCTTTCCTCAGGGACACCCTTCCGGGCAGGGAGGAATATATGAACACGGGGGTTCCCTCCCCCACGAGCCTTACGAGCTCCCTAAGTTTATCGTCATCCATCACGATACATCCGTCCGTGATGTTTCTGCCGAGGACCTTGCGCCTTTTAGTCCCGTGGATTCCGATGCCTGAACCCGTGCGGCCCCTCTTCCAGTCTATGTAGTTCGGGTAGTTGAGTTCCAGGAAGTACGAGCCGTACTTGTACTCATCCCTGGGCTTCCTTATATCCACTATCCTGTACCTCCCCTCCGGCGTCCTCTCATCGCCTTCTTTGGTCTTGGGACCGGGTTTCCTCCCGGTATCCACGGTGAAAACCCTTATCGGAGTGTCTCCATTGAAGACGTAAAGCTTATGCCTTGCCTTATCTATCACAAGATATATCTCCTTCAGGCCCGAGGTCCACCTCGGCGGGGATACCTTCTCCTTCCGGAGGACCGGTGTTAAAATTACAGGCGATCTTCCGGCCTTTATGGGATAGAGCTTTATCTTTCTGGATCTGTATTCGTTGGGGACCTCACCCAACCTCCATCCCGTTCCCGTGGTCTCACAGTAGAAGAACTTCTTTCCCCTGAAGATGATGTAGAATCCCGAAAAATCTCCCGCCACCCCGAGGGCCATATGCCTTTCGGGATTGAGGAGGGCGACCTCGAAGCCCATTCCACTTAAGATGGACGCCAAAAGGATAGAGGAATCCTCGCAGTCGTTCCCGATGTCCACCAAAGTCTGGATGGCATCCCTCGGGTAATCCTCCTTCATAAGGGTCTGGGCATCGCTCCTATACGGAAGGGCCTGGACGAAGGAAAGCACGAAGTCGATGGTCTTCCTCCTCCCCCACCCCTGCGCCTTTGTGTACTTAAAGAACTCCTCGGTCAGGGGCTGCAGTTGCCTGCGTCCCCTTTCGACCATCTCGATGTACTTGGCCCTTGAGTGCTCGTGCCCCTGACAGGCGTTGTACTCTTCTATGTCTATATCTATAAAGAGAGTATATTCTCTTCCCTCGAATGTCCAGGTGAACTTCCTCCCGAAGGTTCGGGGGGTGTTCCTGGCGGGAGTGGGAAGGGCAGACTCGTATAGTTTGACATAGTGGATGACGGGGGTCTTTGAGGGGAACGAGCTCCTCGGACAGCACAGGATGAAGATGGCGCAAAGAAGGGCAAAGCCCCTTTCCATCTCAGAAATAAGGTTCGGGAAAGTTCCCTGCTCCGGGGAAAAGGTGGAGGGGGTGTCCCTTTGTCTTCTGTATCTCATACTGCTCCTTCCAATCGTCTATAAACTCGAGGACGGCCAAGGGTATTCCGAACCTGAGGTTGACCAAGGTGACCTTGTTGTGGTACCTTCCCCTGAGGCAGAAGAAGCCGAAGGCTTTAAGCTTTTCGCTCCACCACCTCTGAGGGTCTATGTCTTCGTCCCTCAGTCTGTTGATAAGGCGGGAGATGGGTACAACCTGTACCTTAGCCTCATCGTACCTCAAGGCAGGGGCCGCCCTCTTTTTCAGCTCCTCCTCTATCTCGTCGAAGTCGTCCCTGCCGGACCCCCCCATCTTCGATATGAAGACCCCGTAAGGGTTCTTATCGTCCCTTATGTCTGCGAAGTCTATCTCCCAGAGCTTCCCGAGCCCTGTAAGTTGCTCCCCGAGCACCTCTTCCACCTTTACCCTCTCCCATATCTTCTCCCGGATGAACTCTCCCACTTCATCCGGAGTCCTCCCCCTGGCCCAGCGCACGAAGGGGGAGCCATCGGGTCTCGCCTCCGAAAGCTCCCGGACCAGCATCTGGGTATCCACCTCCGAGGAGAACCTTTCGTAGAAGAACTCCAAGAAGTCCGAGTTGGTCTTTATCCTATAGATGGAAAGCAGCTTCCCATCCCGCAACTTATCCTCTTCGTCCCCCATCCTTCTTTTAAGCTCCTCCGCAGCCCTTTCGAAGACCCTCCTGAGAGGGGATATCTCTCTGGCTTCTATATTGTCGAGTTCTCGCTCGATTTCCCGGAGGAAAGAGAGGCAGAGCTGCCCCGCGCCGTAGTCCAATATCATATCCCTTAAGGTATCATGGGCTTCCCTAAGGTCGGCCTCGTATCGTCTGAACCTTCCGTGGAGGAGCTTGTACAAGAAGGGAATGGTCCTATAGAAGAAAGAACTTCTGAGCCTATTCAGGTCTTCTTCTACCTCGGTGTAAAACTCGTGCTCTCTGAGGTAATCATTCCCTTGTCGCATATCCACAGTCACCTCTTGTATCATCCCTTCCACCCTCTCCCTGAGCCCTTTCAAAACCGCCGTAGCCAGGGGAAGATCGTCTAAGAGCTCATCTATCCATCCATAGAGTTTTCCTTTCGCATTTCCTTGGGTTATGAGCTCGGACATCGGATATGTCATCTTTGAAGATAGACCTTCGAGCATACTGCGGGCGCTTTGGTCAAGTCGATCCAAGATGACGGGCTCCTCAGGGAGGAGGTTGTCTATAATGTCCCGATTTAGTCTATCCTTTTTCAGCCCGAATTCTTCAAGCTTGCCCTGATGCCCGACATCTCCATCGAGGAGCACATCGGCTTCGGAGTGCCGATCTGCCCTCAGGAATTCCCCTGCGACCTCTGCGGCCTTTCTGAGGACACACCATTCTAAAAGTCGGTTTACGGGAAACTCCAC
>QMZU01000144.1 GCA_003663345.1 Candidatus Aenigmatarchaeota archaeon
AGAACTGCCCTGTCTGCAGATAGGGATAGTACTGTGCAGCACTAACCGCAGTTGTTCCAACAGCAACCCTTTGCCCGTACCTTGTACCAGCATACGCAACCCACCAGTAAGGCACGGCACTCCCAGAGAGGTCCACAAGCAATGGTATATCATCGTATGTATTTACATTCTCCATCATTGGCAGGGAATCCAAAGGAGTGCCGTAATAGTCCTTTTCAAATGTCTCCTTTATTCCCTCACCAATACGGAGAATAACAGTAGAAGCTCCAGGCACATACCCCAAGAACACATAATCTACACCATTTACCTTACCATACTCCTCTGCAACAGTCTCTATAGCCTCCTGTGCTAAACCGACGCCCTGAGGATACAATCCTCCAAACACAATCACCTTCACACCCCTGGCAAAACAATGCCTGATAAGAGCCTTTGCCATGGGTTGAAGCTCTGGCATTGTAGCAGGACTATAGTCAAAGCAAATCATAACAGGGCCATCCTCTGGGCCCAACTTCTCTATATCATCAAATATATGTTGAACATGAATTGTAGGTCTTGGCCTTAGGCCAAACGGTGCAATAAGTGGGACAATAACACCTATTGCAACCAGTAAAAATATATACCTTCTATCCAGCTTCTGTACCTTTTCCCAAAAGCCCATCAGTCACCTCCTCCTAAGTACTGTCTCTCTATACCAAGGATGATCTTAAGGGAGGTAGCAATCATACCCAATCCTACCCCCAACCTAATACCCCTTTGGGCAGCCATATTTGGGTACATCAAGATCCATTCCACCAACTGCGGAAACTTGTGATGTATATAGTCACCAACAGGCACCCTACCCAGCATCACAATTACAGCAGCAATGAGTAGGAGAGTAGCTTCTAAGTTCCTTGCTCTAAATGCCCTGAATGCAGCAGAGGCAATAAAGAATGCCAACAGGGAAAACATCGTGGCATCCATTGGTGCATAGATATGATCGTAGATTTTAGAGAAGAAACTCCCCTTACCTATGCCAAACACGATACCAACAAAAGCAGTAATCACCAAGGAGATAAGCGTCACAATACTGTACTGCCAATTCTCCCTTTTGAGCCTTATCTTCATTAGGTGATGCAAAACCAAACTCCGCCACGCAATGATGAACATAAAAAGCCCCACCACAATCCGCCAATCCAGAATCATCCTGTAGAAGTTCATAGAGACAGGGTGGGGTACAAAGAACTGGATGATCATCAGTGTACCCATTATAAATGCGATAGCAACAGGTAAACTCCTCCTCATATCTCACCCCTATATGCTAAGCAGGTTTACAATCCAAGTTGAGCCTAATATACCCAGCGCACTCCCCAATACCAAAAGGCTCAAAATAATCAGCTTGCCAAAATCTTGAGCCTTCAGTGTGCCGAGGAGTTTTGGTTCTCTTGAGAGGTATGCACTCGTCGCATAGAGCTCCTCACCAATGATCGTATAATCACAAGCAACAACAAAGAACGGTAGCTGAGCCACAGCATCCGTACCTGCTATCTGAATGGCACCAGTGGAATTACCTGTTTCTGCCAAAATCAATGACTCTGCATAGAACATCCCCATAAATAAGTTGGTTGCAGGCCTTTCCCTAACCATAATACCATCCACGGCAGCAGCATAGGCAAACTGCCCGTCTGTGACAAAGAATACACTATCCGGATTGTACGCATCTGGCCTACCCGCCTCTGTGTAAGCTTCCTTCACCACCTGCTGTGCCACAGTCATCACTATAGGGTCCCTGTTAGGAACAATTAGGGGAGCCTCATACTCTGCTGCCTTCTTTGCAACAGGACCCAAGATGTTAATCGCTGCAATTGTAGCAACATCTGCCATGCTACTCAACCCCGGAACATACAGGATAGGCCTTCCCATCTCTGTTGCTCTTCCCACAGCCTCATCCAACGCATCCAATCCCGCAATCCTTCTTAAGAACAACTCCTTGCCAGTCCTTGCCATCCTCAAATACATCAGAATAGCAGCCACAAAAATTACAACAGCAATTAACACATTTGCCTTGTGGGTATCAAACCACTGGGGAGTAGCTATAGCAGGCTGAGTAGTTTCAATAAACGAAGAAGGATTGCCCTCTGCATCAATCGCTCTAATCTTGTAGTACACAGGTACATTATCTGGAACTGCATCCATAAAACTGGTCTCCCTTGCCCGAACCTTCTTAACAAATACCCAATCCTCCTCCCCAAGCTTCCTACAAATCTCGTACCACTCTATACCTGGAGTAGGAGAAGGCTCCCAACTGACAACAACAACACCACCCTCATCACTGGGATTGTCCATAGCCATAATGGACACAGGTGGTGCAATCCTCACATTGGGCTCTGCTTCTACCTCTGTCTCCTCAGCGAAGAGGAAAGCAGAAGTAAACAAGAGAATGAATAGTATTGGTACTCTCCTCACGGGCACACTCCTTGTTGAAGTTTCCCAATCAAAAAAGCACAGGCATTATACCACACCACTGCCTTTATGTCAAGAAACCGAACCACTTCACCCACTGCTCTGTGGGATCACCCTTCCGTAAGTAAATCCTCTATGAATTCATCAGGGGAAAACAGCACAATATCACCCAATCCTTCTCCACATCCTACAAGCTTCACTCCAAGGTTATATCTTAGCGCCAAAGCAAATACCACCCCTCCCTTTGCAGTACCATCCAACTTAGCAAGGGCAACACCTGTAAGTGGGGTACAAGACGAAAACAACTCCGCTTGGGAAAGCACATTCTGCCCCTGGGTTGCATCTACAACAAGCAAAACCTCATCTGGCAAACGCCCTAATTTCCGCTCAATAACCCTGTAAACCTTCCGAAGCTCCTCCATTAGATC
>QMZU01000145.1 GCA_003663345.1 Candidatus Aenigmatarchaeota archaeon
CCCTCCGGCCGAACCACCCCCCGAACCCGGGTATCCCCCGCCTGCGGTGCCATACGGTCCTGGCGAAGTAGGGCTCCCCCAGGACTCCCTTATTCACCTGGTCCTTGAGGGCAAGGCTTATGGGATCGAACCTGTAGGAGAAGTTCACCATGAGGCGCCTTCCGACCTCCTCAGCCTTTTCCACCATCTTTTTGGCCTCTTGAGCGTTGAGGGCCAAGGGCTTCTCACAAAGCACATGGCAGCCGGCCTGGAGGGCGGCTACGGTTATGGGCATGTGGAGGGAATTCGGGGTGGCGACGCTCACGATGTCCAGTTCCTCCTTTTCCAACATCTCCCGATAATCCATGTACCTCCGGGCTATCCCGTAGCGGTCGCCGACCTGGCCGAGCCTACCCTCGTCTATGTCGCATATGGCCACCACCTCGGCCTCCGGATGGGCCTGGTAGGCCTCTACATGGCCCCTCCCCATCCCAAGGCCTACGACCCCGACCTTGAGCGACATCCTCCCTCCTTCACTTGGCTACGGGATGGGACACGGGTTCCCATCCTCGTCGTACCACCCGTACTGTTCCCTCATCTTAAGGATCAAAAGGTACCTCTCCAAGGGCAGTCCCTTGAAGGCCACGTTGGATGTGCTATAGATGTATCCACCTCCTGGCATCCCGTGCTTAAGCACGTACTTGCAGTTTTCAACTATCTCCTCCTCGGTCCCGGTCTGGAGGAGGCTGCACTGCACCCCTCCTATAAGGCAGATCCGGTCGCCGTAGAGCTCTTTTATCCTTTTGATGTCCATCTCCTTGGCCTGCATATCTATGGAGTGTATAGCATGTGGACGACAGGACACGATCTGGTCCAATATGGGCATTATGTTGCCGTCGGTGTGCTTGATGACATACGCCCCCATCTCCCGGTAACCATCTATCAGCTTCGCCAGAAAGGGCGTCACGAACTCGGAGAACATTTGGGGCGAGAGGAAGGGCCCATAATTAAAGGCGTAGTCCGCACATAGGGCGAACCCGTCCATAACCTCACGAAGGCGCTTGCCCCGCTCCAGCTGCTCGTCCACCCTCCTTTTGGCCTCTCTTTTCATCTCATCGGCTCGCTCGAACAGATCGACCACGAAGTCCATCATGTTCTGTCCCGAGGGTATGCCGTAGGTGGCGTCCCCGTGGCAGATCAGAAGGTACCTGTCCCCGACCAGGTCCCTTATATACCGGGCGAGCCTATAGAGCCCATCCTCGTCCGGGACGTACGTGAGCATCAGTATGGAGTAGTCCAGCCGCTCGGCAACCTCCACATAGAGCTCTGCGTTCTCGTGCAGCATCCTGTCCCGCTCCTCGGGGCTGGCTTTCTTCCACTCCTCGCCTTCGTGCCACCGCTTTCCCAATAGTTCCTCTGTGAGCTGGAACTCCAGCTCGAACGTGGGCACCAGTCCCGGGACAGGTGGCCTGCGCTCTAAGGCTATAATTGCCCGCTCCCTCGGCGTCAGCTCCATCTTCCCTCCTTATATAGCCCCAAAGTAGGGGCGTATGGCCATGCACCCCTACTTCGCGGTACATTAGCCTTTTTAGTCCGACCAAATATAGCCCAAACGCACAGAGAAATCAATAGCCCAGCGTACCCCGAACCAGCGCTTGAGATTCTTGACAGGAATTCTTCATGGGGGTATATTCAGGTAAGTTGATAGATGTTCGCCCACGAAGCGTTATCTGCCATTGCGGGCGGGGACGAAAAGTGGAGGATAAGCGGGGGTGTAAGATGTTCAAAGTGAGGCCCTTTAAAGATGGAGATGAGACCCACATGGAGGAAATTGCTCCCGAATCCTTTATGACCTTAGGACTGGCTCGACTGGCCATCGATAAAGGGCTTCCCCGTGACAAAGTGAGGGAGTCCTATCGGAGGGAGGCTCGAGGATATGCAGAGGGGGTGAAGAGGGGAGAGAAAGGGATGGCCATTTTCGTGGCCGAAGAAGAGGGAAAGGCGGTGGGATACATTGTCGTGGGAGTTGACCAAAGGAGCGCCGAATTCTGGGGATTTACTTGGGGCTCCATCATCTCCTTGGCCATCGCCCCTCCACATTGGGGTAAAGGGATCGCTACTCGCTTAGTGGCGGAGGGGCTTAAATGGCTTAAGGCCCAAGGAGTGAAGTATGCTCAGGTGGGAACTGACCAGAACAACATCGCCGCCATAAGGGCTTACGAGAATAACGGCTTCCGAGTGGTCTATTCGGAAGTGACCCTATCTCAGTTCCTCAAGTAGGAAGGAGATTACGATGGCCAACTATATGGTCGCCCAGTTGGACCAGATCGAACCGGTCGAATGTCCATGTGGACAAAGGTGCGCTTCTTTTTCGCCACAGCGAGGCTCAGGCGACCGGGGGAGTCGGTACTTCACGAAGTTCTTGACAAAATTCCCCTATAAGGGTATATTAAATTCGGAATAAGGGGGCGAAAGGTCTCGACGGGGTTGATGGAGATGGAGGTGGCGTGCCGAGGTCCCCGGCGGCCTCGTAAAAAAGCCGGGAAGCTACAACTGACAACTACGATTACGCTCTGGCTGCTTAATTGAGGCAGCCCGTCCGCCCCGCCGGGCCCGCACGGCGGGATACGGGCGTCGGAACTGCGGGATAGCCCAAAGCCCCTCCGCCTGCGGGGGCTCGGGTGAAGACTCAAGCAGGCTGGCGTCCGGAGGTCCTGCCCATCGGAGCTTCGGACGTGAGAACGAAAGATGGGCTATGCACGTAGAAGCCTCCGTCGAAGCAATCCCGGACGCGGGTTCGATTCCCGCCGCCTCCACCATTCCGCCGGGTTTCGGTCCGGCGATTTTTATTTGTGGCACCGTTCTTGCTC
>QMZU01000146.1 GCA_003663345.1 Candidatus Aenigmatarchaeota archaeon
ACCATATCTAACGTTAACCCTAAATACCCCACCACTGCTTTCACATACTCCTCTTCATATCCTTCCTCAATCATCTTTTTGTAAGCAAGCCTGACCTTTTCAGTAAATGTAATCAATGCCAGTTTCTGCCGGGGGTTGAAGAGGTCGCCCCATTTTTTCATTCCATAGGGTTGAATCCTGAATCCTAATGTTCCTCTTGGTGGCAGAGGTTCATCCGGTACTGGATCTATCCCCCACTCTTCCATCAGTTTCTGTCTTTTCTCCTCAAGATACTTTTCCGCTTCCCTGAAAATCTCCATGTCTTTTTCTGTGGCCAGCCTATATCTCTTTCCCTTGGTCCCCGGTTTGTGAAGGACAACAGCAATCATTCTCTGACCGGATTTTCCTGTCTGGAAGAGTTTTCTGGTTATGTCTGCCTTCACCGTATGGCCGCAGACGGGACATGTAGCAACAGCCCGGGAGACTGTGCCATTCTCAGGCTTAAACCCAGATGGCATACTTTCGTATCCGTCTCCCACGATCCGGAACTTTACCTCCTTCCCATCAACGTATGGATACAGAGCCACTTTTTTATTGGCTTTCTTTGCGAGCCAGTACTGTCTCATTAAAGGGATCTCAGCCCCACAGGAGGGGTTCTGACAGGGGATGGTCCTTGCCCATATATATCCAACTGGAATGGAGCCATCAGGGTCTTTAGGATAGAATCTTCCTATCTCCTTCTGGGCTTCCTTGAGAACCCACTCTCCCCACCTCTTAACATCCTCTAGCAGAGGATTTGAGACGCTTCCTTTGAGGTGTCCCCACTCCCCAGTGTTTTTAACTCTGCCATACTTCTGAGGGAATTCTAGCGTGCACTTCTCTATGAGAACCGCAACGGGATTGTAGTCTGAGGCGTACACCTCACAGCCCAGCCGGAGGGCTTCAAGAGGGATGGCTCCCCCACCGGCAAAGGGGTCCAGAACCTTTGGGGGCTTCCCTCCATTGGCCCTCAAAATATCCCTTCTAGCCTTCTCTATGATGTCGGGGTTGAGAGAGTTCTCCCACTTTGAGAGTTCAATAATGAACTGTCTCTTCTTGTCCCATTCCTCATCATTCTCAGGTGCAGGTATAAGCGCAGCGTAGGAGGTGGCCCTTGAGGAGGCCAGCGGCCGCCTGGCCCACCAGATATGAAGTGTTGAGATGTGTCCGTGGCGTATGTTCTTCTCCTTAGCAGACTCCTTGCTGACCTCCTTGACCGGGAAGGACTCCTCTATGAACCTGCGATCTTTCATATGTTATCCGCTCCATCTGGCAGCGAGCTCCTTCAGGTTATCCGGGCCATATATCCTTATTTTCTCCTTGTTTTCACTTAAGTATTCGCATCTCTCAAGAAGGGCGTTATTTTCAATTATAGCTATCACAGTCCTTGAATTAGCATTGGTTAGTATGACAATCTCATCCACCTCTCCTAGCAGTTCTCCATGCTCTTCAATCTGTGATAACATCTTTCGGAGGTTCTCCCCTAAATTGAAATCGTCAGCCATAAGTTTAAAGACCTTAGACTCCAGGATTCCCTTCTTTCCGTTCTTAGAGAAAACCAGGTCTACCTCTCTGCCATTGATCGTTACATGGTCCTTCCATTTAAACCCGAACTCTTCAAGTAGATACGCTGTTAGAGCGAGTAGATACCCCTCTCTATAGCTGAATAAATCAACATATTCTCCCGATGGTATATAGAGGACCATTCTCTTCATGGTCTTTCCGCAATCCCTGCATTTGAGCTCTGGCAACTCACCACATACCTGATACGTTATTGATATCTTTGGATCCGGATGCCTCCCACACCATGAGAACGCAATGAGAGGTATAAAAATCCCATTCTGCTCCAAGAAGTTAATAATCTCGCGGTAAGATCTCTCATCTGTATCAAGCACTTTCATGATTCTTTGAAGGTGTTGTTCCCACTCCTTTATTAGGTGTATTGCGGTGATGATAGAGCCTGTATGAATGAGGTCAGTGAATTTCTCCTTCATTCCGATTCTATCCAGCAGGTATAAAGCAAGCGAGGGTAAACTCTCGGAGGCGACCCGATCCAACTGATCTAGGAATTCTCCAAGGAGCTTTCCTTTTAGGAGTTCTTCTTCCTCCGGCGTAAGTTCTCCATTGGACTTAGCCACAACCTCTCCAACGGTTTTCTCCAGATACGGCAGAATCGTTTCACTGGCAACCTCTTTTAACCTCCGAATAAAGACATTTATCTCCTCCTCTTTCTGGGACAAGAAATAGTCAAACTTGGAAGGGAAAGCGGAATTCTCATCCACGAGGAATATCAACGATCCTTCTATTGACTGCTTAAAGGGAGCCTTATAAAGATAATGAAGTGATAATATACTAGCCAGATGCGGATTCTCCATGCTTTTTTTAATCAGAGCCCTTAGTTTGGAACTCGCTGTTATACCCTCAACTATCTTTCTGAACTCTGGCTGGCCGGAGGATCCGTTCCGAATCGCCTCTCCGATTGTATTTTTTCTCCGGTGATTCTTATTATCTTTTTCATCTTTGGTTGTGTCGTCATTTCTACTCATGTGCTAATCACTTCCAATTAGCGGCCTCATCATTTAAACCTTTTTCACCTCCCCTGCCGAGAGTATGCTTTTGGGGTCCACAACGAATCTTACGCTTTCTACAATCTTCTCCGGGGTGACATTCCTTGCGGGGTCTCTTATAATGTGGAGTTCAGGAGTGCTGGCTGCGTTATAGACAACGTAAAGGTAGTAATCCTCACCGAACCTCAGTGCCTTGAACCACTCGTTCTGGGTAAGTGCAACCTTTCCAACTCCTGCCCGGGCT
>QMZU01000147.1 GCA_003663345.1 Candidatus Aenigmatarchaeota archaeon
AAGACTTGCATTTGATTACAAGTGCAACAAGGGATACAAGTATGTGCTATTCTTCCTGTGGCATAGTGGGTATAGAAAAGGTGCAGATATTGTTGCACAAGCAATGCAAATAGTGCAGAAAGAGAGAAATGATGTGTTGCTATTGCTCAAGTTAGGTGAACTTGCTGATCCCTATCTTAAGATGTTCAAAAATGTTAAGCACATTGCAATCAAGGGATGGTTGAGTCATGATGAACTTGCATTTCTGTATCAACTTGCAGATATTGTGGTGTGTCCATCACGAGGGGGCGGATTTGAATTGAATGCACTTGAGGCACTTGCATTTGGCAAACCCACAATTGCACATGCACACGGTTGCTTTGCAGATTATGCTAAATACTTAATCACATGCAAGGCATCATACTGCCACACAGTTATACCACACAACCACATTCACATAGGCGGGGGTTGGCAGATTGAGCCAGATGAACTTGCAAGTAAAATCATGCATGTGTTTGATAATTATGACAAAATTGCAGACAGATATAGCAAAATTGCACCACAAGTGAGACAACAATACAATTGGCAAGGAATTGGCAAACAATTGTGTGATTTGTTCAATCAGTATTTACGCAATAGCTCAACCAAAAGATGATACAAATCATCAACCTTTTTCTCAACACTACTCAACCTTTGCTCAATCATGTTCAATCTGTCATCAAGTGTAAGCCATATCTTGATTGCTTTAGTAATACCGTTAAACCATCTCATGCTAAAAAAATGTGTAAAAAGGTTAATGTTTTAGTTACTTGGTTGCTTCCTGCACATCAACTGCAATCCAGTCATTAGTAGCATCATATGCAATGTGGACAAACGTGTTTGCAGTGTCAATGTTATCTCTGACAAATGCTGTGTTCTTGACATAACTGTCAAGTATTGCATTGTAGTCACTGATCAATGTGTCATAGTCAAGTCCTGCCTCCTTTGACAGTACAATGACATTCAAGCCTTCCATCAAGATCTGGTCAACTATTGATGTGATTCTTGTCTCATGCTCAGGCTTGAATATTGCAATTGGTGTGCCACTGACACTGTCTTTAGCAAGTTTAACCTTATCAAGTACTCTACCCATTCCTTTCAATGCAAGTATTGTCTTTGGTACAGGCCCAAATATCTTATCTTTGTCACCCATGCATCTCCAAGTAATGGTTGCATTCTCCTTGTACTTATCCAGGTTCTGATAGACTCCTTGGTCAAATGCACCCCCTGCCTCAAACGCTTTATCGACATTCTTAATGAAATCATCCGCACCTAAGTTGATCTTTGCTCTAAACCTTCTCATGATCCTCTTGTACTTTGGATAGTTAGGGTTAAAGACTGCACCAATTCTTGCATATGCAACATCTGCAATTCTCTCCTTGAATGCAGTTTCATCTGGAATTACTGCCTTTAAGTTAGTTATGATCTTCTCTCTCTTGTATCTTAGTGTGTCATGCCAATCCTTGCCAATCTTGTCCTTTAGGTCAGATGGCAAGTCTGCATCCTCTAACACAGGAAACCTTGCACTAAATACCACTGCCATGTGTAACACTCACACACACATGTATAACTGCATTACCAAACTGTTACCAATACCTGTGCTTTGTCACTCTGTAAGTGTAACTAAATAGATCATCTGTCTCAAATGTGTATTTCTTGAACACCCTTCTTTCTGGTATTGCAAACACTGCAAGTGCAATGAATTTAGTTGCAAGTTCAGGTCTGCCTAAGCTGATTGCTTTTTCCCTTGCAAACTCATATGTGTTACCTAACAGTGTGTCAAGTGGCAGTGAATCAACTGGAGTTAGGTTGATGTTAATTATAGTGTGGATTGGTTCATCATAACCAATTGTACCATAGTGACCTCTTGCCTTATTCTTAACCTTCACTCTTCTGCCTTTCTTCCTCATTAACATCTCTAAGAACTCAGCAAGTTGCAGTAGCACATTAGCAGTTCTAATCCAAGGTGATGCAACATCATGCAAATCTGCACGATATGCAGTGTACAGTTCTGCCTTCATGCCTTGCATGAATTGCACTGTCAAATCTGTCAGTCTGATCATGTTAGCAGTGAAATGGTAATGTGATGGATTGATAGGTGCATAATAGTGATGTGCAAGCTCATGAGTCAAGTTATCAACATCAGGCATCAGGCCACTCATGCCACTTCTTGCACATTGTACAATTTTGTTAATGCACTCATGCAGTCTGTCAATACCATAAGTTTGCACCATATTGTGCTCATATCTTGCAAGTGTTCTGTCAATGTCTCTTCTGACTGCATTTGCAAAGTATACAATCTCTAACAGTTGTTTCCGTCTCTTCTCACTTCTAACATACACAATTGACTTGGCAATTGCATCTTGCACTTCTCTCAACCTAAACCTCAATGCTTTCATTAGTTGCACTGCCTTGACATCTCTCTGCACTATTTGTGACAGTGTTGTCTGTCTCCTTTGTGTGATTAACTCTTTGACACGTTTAAACCTTTGTTCTCTCCTTAGCCTTAATCTGTCAATAAGTGGCATACTACTGCACTGTTATATCACTTACAAGTTGTTCAATCTTTTCATCCCAAAACTGTTTACTCTGTGGATAGTTAAGCATAGATTGCAATGCTCTTACACACATCCAATTCAACTCATGCACTCTCCTTCTGTCAAGTTTGTCACTGTACTTTGATATAACATGCTTTACTGCCTTGCGGTAAAGGTAAAAAATGTGGTTTCTGATGTAATCAACATCATAGTGTGGCCTATCACCATACCTTACCACTCTGTCATTCTGCATTAACTGCCTTAACTCTGCA
>QMZU01000148.1 GCA_003663345.1 Candidatus Aenigmatarchaeota archaeon
CCTCAGTTGGACCGAGGCCGAGAACCATGGCTGGAGCCTCTGAAGACAGCACAAAGCAGCTTGTGTCAGGCGTGACAGAGTGATCGACGACAACCCTTACTGAAGGGTATCCAGGCATCGTGAACTGCCCTCCCTCGGAGCCGAGTCTAGCTATACCTGCACGCACAAGATCCCTGACGAAGGTATTCGTGATGAAGGCCTTCCAGACCTTCGGATGCATAACCGCGAAGTCCGGCGGGTATCCAAACCCCTCAAGTGTGTTAAAGACCCCCAGCAAGTCTTCAAAGGGATTGTAGTCGCTTACACCACCCGTCATCGAATCCCAGTTACCAGCAGCCGCCACCGTAGTCGCCGTATCAAGCTCCTCGGCGATCTGCTTATTCTCCATCCTAGCGATCTCTCTCGCAGCATCCGTCACATGGAGGCTCAGTATATCATGAGCCGCCTTCTTTATCGCCTCATCACTTATGGCTACGTGAACAACATTCTTCCAGAGGTCGAACCTCACCCGAGTATAAGCCTCAGCGCTAATCTCCGCCTCCACGAGAGGCGGGACCTTCTCCTGACCCGTGAGCTTCGTCGCAATATCCACATTAGCAGTCAGGCTATCCATCCGGATGAGCCGGCAGATCTGCCTCAACTTGTATTGAGGTCTGGCGAGGCCGAGGACCTCGTCGAGGATGGTGACGGCCTCGATGCTGCTGATGTCCTCAGGCGTGATCATCTGAGCCTCGAAGACCTGGGGCTCCGTCTGCTTGTAGTACCTCCCCGTGACGGCTGACCTCCAAACTCTCGGTTGCTCCATCTCTCTCACCTACTCCCTATGAGGATCTTCACCGTCGTGTCGTTGGCTGCAGCGTCCTCCATCGCCACCCCCACCACTTCATACCAGTTCCCAGGGGTGGAGTAGTCGAAGACCGTGACCTCCCCGGCTGTGCCGCTGATCTCGACGAACTGGCCCTTCTTGATCGCCGCCCCCGTCGCCTTCTGGACCTCGACTATGCCTGAGACGGCACACTTGATCTTGTGGCTTGTCTCCTCGCTGTAGTCGTGGTCCTCAAGGGCGACGAAGAAGGGTCCCTTCGCCGTGTTAGGTGCAGCCAGGATGCCGTTTCCGTCGTTGTAGACGATCTCACCCTTCTCGATGTCCTCGTTCGCCTTGACCGTGAATTCCTCGACGAGGAGTAAAGACTCCTTCACTATGTCCCCTGCACTCATCAGTTCTTCACCTCCTTACGGTATCCGAAGAGGCGTTCCCGCATCTCCTCGACGGCCTCGTTGAAAGCACTTTTATGCTCAGCCGTGTACCTTGCCTTGGGGCCGGACGGGGCTGAGGCCTTCGCCACTTTCTCGGCGACACGCTCCGCATCCTCCCTGAGGAGGTCGAGAGTCGCGTCGTCGAAGGCCTTAAGGCGTTCGACCTCGGCCTCCCGGTCCCTCACGAGACCCGCCCTGATGCGGGCCTCCACGGCTGCTTCGACCTTCTCCATGTGCCTCTCAGCCTCCAAGGCCTCCAGCTTCTCCCTGAGGGCCTTGTTCTCTGTCTCCAACTCCGCCAGCCTCCGCTTCAGCTCCGCTATCTCCTCCATCTCCCTTCTCTCCTCTTCTTCCTCGGGATTCAGGGCTGAGCCCTGGGCTCCCTGGGGCCCGTCCAAACTGGACCGTGCATGAAACTCAGGAGGCTCCCTCCCAAATTGACGGTAATGCCTGGCGAGATGGTTGTAGACTCCACGACGATCTGCCTCGGGGATATCCACCCCGCCTCTCGCTCCCAGGAGGACCTGCATCGCCGCTGCGACCCCTCTCCACACGACGGAGAGCCTCCCGTTGACGATGTCGTGATGGGGGAGCTTGTAGCTCCCAAAGTTCTCAGGGTCCCGGCTATCATACCAGGCGAAGGCCCTCCGATACCTCGCCCAGTCCACATTCTCCTTCTCAGGTCCACCAGCCCAACGACGGATACGAGCCTCAGCAGCGTCGGCGTCCCAGTCCATCTCCTCGGGAGCCCTCTGAGTCTCCTCAAAGGGGACGACCCCCGCGGTCCTCATCACAGCTTTCTGCATCTCACCTCCTCCCATAGCTGTGAGGGCGGTCGGGGATGTCTCAAGACTTCTATGGGTTGCTGGGGACTTCCCCGGACCGCTTTCCTCCAGTACATTCAGGCTTAGAACCCCTGCCTGGGGATAGGCCGGCTCAGAGACGAAGTCCACTCTGTCGAAGGCGAAGCTCTCAATCACCTCGTGGCCCTCCCCACTCAGAACGTGCTCATCAGGGCCCTGGGTGATGTCCTTCCCACAGACGCTGCAGGTGATCCTATAGGCGAGGATGACGACGGAGACAGGGCCCCACTCACCGTTGCTGACCTTTTCCCAGGCGACGGGGTCCGTGATCTCAGCCGTGGCGAGGGCGTAGCCGTCAGGCTTCTCTACCCTCACCCACCTCCCCACCTGAAGAGGCTGATGGACGTGATCGACCCTGTAGCCTGGGATACATCCCAGGGGCTTCCCGAGGAGCGTGGGGAGGGCTTCCTCCAGGGCCTTGTCCGTAACCCTCCAGCCATTACGGTTGAGGCTCGTGTTCATAATGTAAAAAGTGGCGAGGTGTTTCTCCTCACCCGTCTCGATGCTGTGGACGGCAGCCCAGAACCTGAGTCTCACAGCCTCATCCACCGCCCTCAACCTCCAGCTCCGAGAGGTCCCAGCCCATCAATTCCCAAGCCTTCTCCAAGCGTCCTCCCAGGACCCCCTCACCCCTGCTCCAAAGCAGGGACACCGCCTTAGCCATCTCATAGACGTCGGTTACCCTGATGGGGTTCCACTGATGC
>QMZU01000149.1 GCA_003663345.1 Candidatus Aenigmatarchaeota archaeon
AGGCAAAAGCGTGAGAGCGACATAAGAGAACCCGTTAGCAACGGGATGCACAAGGAGGTTACCAGGAAAAGCCAATCTCTCTTGAGTAGATATTTCCAGCCTATCCCGACACAAACGAAGCCTAAAACTAAATAAATACGGTCGAGTAGATTCCCCGTTGACAATATGTTCCCAATTCCGAATGTCCTACCCCAATGCTCCTGTACAGTGATGACTTCTAAGGGGTTCCCTGTATTCAACCACACGTAGCTTGCATAACCAAAGAACCCAAATATGGGAGCTGCTGCGAAGATTAACCGTCGTATCCAAGTTCCCTGGGGGCAGAATAAGCCAAGGCTTGAGAGTGCTAAACCCTGGGGCCTTATTATCCCGCCCAAGAAGCCACAGACTACCCCGGGAGCAATCTTTGCTGAAATGCTAAACCTTAATATAACCGCTGTCATAAATAGATAAAAGCTTTCTGCGTAAGCCATATCAAAATACAAGGCTCTAGGCGAGCTCATCAGAAAAACAAGCGCCCAAAAAGATACACCTTCGTCGTAGTCGCCTCGCAAAACGCTCCACAATATTGCAGCACCAATTATGGAAAGCGTAAAATTTAAAACCAAGATCGCGGAGAGAAAAAAGATGGCGCTCCCGGTCACGAAGGCCAATAATTTTAGCAATATTGGAAATCCAGGAAAAAAAGCATAGTTCGGAAAATGTTCTCTTTCAAACTCATATCCAGTCTCGCATATTCGGATATAAGAACGACCATCTTGGTAAGTTACCAATTCTCTAACCAAGGAGCTAAGCGTCTGTTTGTGCACTGGAGTAGTGTGTAAGTAAATGTAAGTTACTTGGGCGTAGTTCAATGCTTTAATGAGTACAAGTGAATAGATCAAACTTTTCATACTTCTCAAGTTGACTGGGTTTTAAGATGCCACAATTAATCTCCTTAGCTCCTTCAGGATTTCCTTAGGCTCTCTGCTTTTTTCCAGGTGTTTTTCACTCTCTTTCCACACCAAATCCCGCAACTGTATCTGTGCTTGAATGACGGACATGCCAGCAACTTCTCGCCTTTTTCGCTTCCCTTTTTCACCTCTCGCTTTATAAAGGCGAAGGTGGGTCAGGAGGGCGTACGCGAATAAGACAAGGCCGGGGTGTGTAACCCGGGCCTTGTAAGAGCGGTTCTGGTACTGCCCCAAACCGAGGAGCTGCTTGGCGTCTTTGAAAAATTGCTCGACTTGGAACCTATTGGCATAGGCTCTGATTATGTTTTCGGCACTTAAACTTGGGTGGTCTGTGGCTATGGCGAGAATCTTCCGATCGGAATTTTTCCTCGATAAAACAATCCGGACTCTACCCAACCTCCTTATGTAGAACGATCCCATATCCTTGTAAGAAAACTGAACCTTCTGCCCATTGGGCTTCTTAAGGCAAAATCTCCTCTTCTTGCCCTTCTTAAAAGCTTTCGTTTTGTAAGTACGAACCTTGGATTTCGAAGCCCCTAAAAACACTGTCCTATTGTCTTTCAGGGTTGAAATAAAATGGAAGCCCTTCTCCCTCACGGCCCTCAGGACCACAGGGCACAAGTAAAAGCTGTCGAATAAGACTATTACCTTCAGGCCTTGGGGAGGTTCGAATGACCGGATAAAAGAGGCGGCGATCTGTGTCATTTTCTGGAATTCCAATCCTAGCTCTGGGCAGAGCTCCTTCTTCACGTAGAGCTTTACGCCGAAGGGGATCAGAACCGGACCAACTCTGAGGAGGGATATGACATAGAGGTGGCCCTGTATGACCTTCTGGAGGAGATCATCATAGAGGAGACCCACCGCCTCCATGTACTTTCCACGCTTACCTTTTTTGTGTCGTCTATGATCAGATAGACCCTTTTCTCTCCCAGGAATTCTGCCATTTCGAGGAGCTCGACGGCCTTTAGGCGCAGGAGCTCCGAAAGATCCACCCTAACACAGTGGAAGAAGTTGTTGAATCTGGTACGATGATGTTGAGCGTCAATGAACCTGTAGAGGTTTGCGACGTTCCGCCTGCCCCAGGCGAAGGCAACGGCCAGGACAAGGCTCTGGAAATAAGCTCCCTGGTCCCAAAGGAAATTGGGGACAAGGGATCGGAAAAAGCTCTCAAGAACTTGTGGGATTTTTCCGATCTTAAACATAGTCGGCAATCTCCGATAACTATGCTTTCTTAGTCCTGTTATCGGTAGATTGCCTTTTTTTACTGAACAAAAATCGTACATTAGGCCTAGAAAAACCCAGTCAACTTGAGATCTAAAGAAAATAAGCCCAGCGCAGCACAAAACCTTGAAGAAGTGCTTGAGGAGACCCTTGCGCTCGGGAAGTTTGGGGTGCTTGAGAGCCTGAGAAAGTCGCTCGGAAGCACAAATATAATCGAATCGTTCCCTCTGCCATATAAGGAGGTTTACCCGGTCGGTAAGCCGTTGGTGAAAGGAGGGAATGCTTAAAAGGTGGCCGGGCACAGCTTTGCTTGAAGCGGAGAAAAAGTTTAGGAAGATAAGGGACGATACAGAGATCCCTAAGCTATACGATTCTCTGCAAGTCAAATCGGGAACGAAGTCGAAAAGGAAAAATAGGAGGGCGAAATGGAAAAGGACCGCCCTGAAATTTCAACAAAAATGGGGCATATCCAGACTAACACTTGCAAGACACTAACAGCTTTCAGTGCACACGTAGAGTCGAGCGGTGGCGCGCAGCATGGAGGTCGGCCAATTCGTTCCACCCTGGGAACGCCCAATGTCGATTAAGCGCCTGGGCCCGGGCGCCCGTCTCCAATCTACGTTTCCACCGCCCGC
>QMZU01000150.1 GCA_003663345.1 Candidatus Aenigmatarchaeota archaeon
CCACGACGGAGAACGCTGGGCCATAGTCGGTCTCCCTCCGCTCCGTCTCGTACAGCTCCTCGAGGGTGACACCAGAGAACTCCTCCAGGAGCACCCGCTCTAGGATCTTGGCCCTGCGATAGGCTTCGGGCTCAACCGGGGCGAATGGGAGGGGCCCAGAGACGGCCGCGTCCTCCCTACGGAGCCCCTCAAGCAGCTCCCGTTCGTAGCGGTTCTCTACCTCCTCCCGCAGCCTGCGGGCGATCGCATCCAGAACATCTCGAGACATGGCCTCAGGGTAATGGTAACGCCAGAGGCGGGCAGATGAGACCTTCTGACCAACCAAGCCGTCCACTCGGTTCAGCGGCCAGGGAAGTATACCCTGGCGGGTTCCCTCCAGGTTCTTGCTTGCCAACCTGCGTATTGCGAGAAAGAGGGGGTAACATTTTTCTGTGAAGGGGGGTTAAGGTGCCTCCTAGGAAGCTTACCGTATGGAGAATCAACCAAGCCTTGTCTGAGTGGGAACAAGCGTTTCCCTATCCCCTGATTGACCTCGCGGCCTGCCAAGTTATCGATGCGTTCGCGCTGGCCTTCCTAACCCTGTACATGCGGCGGTGTATCGAAGCTGGCGGCCAGCCCCGAATCCTCCTCCCACAAAGGGAGGATGTACTGAATCAACTGGTAAACATGGGTCTCTTCCGGCTGTTAGGGCAAAAGGTGTGGACGGACCGGCCTCCGCCCGAAGAGAAGCTAGAAGAAGCCTCCTGTAGAGCTCTTTTGCGGGTAGAAGAGGAGCGAGAAATCGGAAGCTTGGTGGAACGCGTGTCCGAGATTCTAGAAAGCCGGTTTCCCTTGGGGAAGCGGTCCATTAATGTCCTGACTATGGCCATGGTTGAACTCTTGCAGAACATTCTCCATCATGCTAATCCCCTGGGACAGGACATCCACCCTTATGGGTTGGCGGCCGTGGAGGAGTACTCTGACCACATACACCTGGTAGTAATGGATAAGGGGGTAGGGCTGCGAGGGAGCTTGGCCCTCAACCCACGGTACCGAGAATTAGATGAGAGCCAAGCGCTGGAGGCGGTCCTGGTGGAGGGGGCTTCACGGTTTGAGGACCCGGGGAGAGGGGGAGCACTGCGGAGGATTCGCGAGGTCATCCAAGCCAATGAGGGCCGCCTGTTTGTGCGTTCGGGAGGCGTGGCGTTCTGGCAGGCTGAGGTAGAGTGGAGCGTGGGGGAGGTACACCCATTCCCCGGGGTCCAAGTTTCGGTCCAGCTTCCTCGGGCCCTGTTCTTTGGCTGAGGTTCCAGTCTTCTGTAGGATGTGGTGATGGAAAGAAAAACTGTTTATCTCAATCGGTTTGGCCGCCGTCTGGGCACCCGGGAGGAGGGTGCCCGGGTCCGGGAGATTCTGTGGCAAGTTCTGGAGTCTTTGTCCCCCGGGGAGAAGCTGGTGGTGAATCTTGGCGGCCTCGAGGTGCTGAGCGGCTCGTTTGCTGACGAAGCCTTGGCCAAGGTGGTGGAACAGCTCAAGAACGGGGAGCTACCTGATCGGTATCTCCTGGTAAAGGCCGAGGAAGAGGAGCTGCTGGAAGATCTGTCCGAGCGCTTGGCGCGGCGGGGCCTGGCCCTGTTTGCGCTCCTCAAGGACGGGTGGCGTATCCTAGGGCGCCTGCCAGCTTACCTGGAAGAGACCCTGCAGTGGATCGTGCAGCACGAGGAGACCACAAGTCCCGAGCTGGCTCAGGCCCTTTCCATCTCGGTGAAGAACGCCTCCACCCGCCTGGCCGAGCTGCAAAAGCTCAGGCTGATCGAGCTGGTACGCGAATCCCGACCGGTGGGGGGTATCCAGTACCGGGCCCGGGCGGTCATCTCATCCAAGGGCAAGGATTGACCGAGACTCGTCCAAGCACTATACTTGGACGAGAGGAGGCGGCCATGCTCCATCCCGTGAACCAACCCGTGGATCTAGAGGCCGTTTTCCCTGCCCGAGCCCCCTACCCACGGCCCACCGGCTTCCGATGGCAGGGGAGGCGCTACCGGGTGGAGGAAGTGCACCTGGTACATGAGCGCCGGGAAGGGGCAACCCGCCTCCTCCTCTACTCCGTCACCGCGGACGGGGCCCTGATCCAGCTCCTCTACGACAGCTCCCGAGCCCGCTGGTACCTGGACGGGGTGTACGTGGAGGAGGGGTAAATGGGGACGCTCATCATGCACATCGACATGGACTCCTACTTCGCCTCGGTGGAGCAACAGGCCAACCCCCACCTCAGGGGGAAGCCCATCGTGGTCTCCGGTCGACCCGACATCCATTCCGTGGTGGCCGCCGCCTCCAAAGAGGCCAAACGCTATGGGATCCGCTCCGGGATGACCACTTGGGAGGCGAAAAAACTGTGCCCCCACGTGATCTTCGTCCCCGGGGACCCGGCCAAGTACGAGACGATGACCCGCAGGTTCCTCACCATCCTCATCCGCTACACCCCCATGGTGGAGGTGTACTCCATCGATGAGGTATTCATGGACATTACCCAAGAGGCGCCCCGCTGGGGCGGGCCGCTCGCCCTGGCCAGGAGGATCCAGGCCGACTTCCGTCGGGAGCTAGGGGAGTGGATCACCTGCTCCATCGGGATCGCCACCAACAAGCTGCTCGCTAAGCTGGCAGTGGAGGAGGCCAAGCCCGCCGGCATTCGGTGGATCCGCCCTGAGGAGGTGCCTCGGGTCCTGGAGAGGACCCAGGTGGAATCGGTGTGCGGAATCGGGCCTCGGATCGCCCGGCGCCTCCACCACATGGGGGTCTGGACGCTGGCCGACCTCGGTAGGTTCCCG
>QMZU01000151.1 GCA_003663345.1 Candidatus Aenigmatarchaeota archaeon
CCTGTCAACAGAGCCTGTGAGCCAGCAGTGCTCCACGCTCCTGAAGCCGAGGGAATCACGGAACTCAACAGCCGGATGTATGTGACTCATCAGGAGCGTTTCTGCCCTGCATATATCCTTAGAGGGCCAGGTGTGTCCGTGTGTGAAATAGTAACCATCTGAGAGAAAACCTTCAGAACCGTAGAGGGTTACACCCTCTGGAAGAAGTTCCTTTATCCCTCCATCATGGTTTCCCGGAACAAGATCGATCTTCACATCCTTCAGAAGTGCTCCAAGAAATTCCGGAACCTCACTGCTCTCCTGCCGGCTGGTCTCTGGTATGTTGTGCTTCAGGTCACCCAGTATCACCAGCTTTTTGGCACCGGTGAGGTCCAGTAACTTTCTGACTCTTCTGAGCATACTCTCCATCTTCGGTATCAGAGATATACCGGATTTGTAGAGCTCATACTCAATCCCTATGTGCAGGTCTCCTATGACGAGTGTTTCATTTACAAGTAGTGCCGGCTCATCTGTGATGAACTTCATGATTAAAGACACATCTGAAACCTATTTATTCTTTGAATTAAAATTCTGGTAGTATGGAACCGATTGGAACCGTGATATCCGCACCAGGTCCATCTGCCTCCAGGTTCAGTTTCGTTATAAATGAGGATGCCGGGTCTATCCCGGTGAGGATGAACCAGTTCGTGATGCTGGATACCGAAGAGGGGAAGATGATAGCGCGGGTATCGGATATATACAAGACCAACCGCTACTTCGTGAGAGCAGAGAGCGTGAGGGAATATGAGCGTTCTGGGAAGAGCATGACCGAGATATTTCCTGCGCAGCGCTGGGAGTACCTCGTGGGAGAGGCGGTCCCACTGGGTGTGTACACGGGAAAGAGTGTTGGAAGGGCAGGATTTCCACCCTCTCCAGGAACAAGGGTGTATATAGCCGATAATGATATACTTGGTGATTTTCTCGGTTTTGACAGGGAGAAGGGTCTGAATATAGGAACGGTTCACCACCACAACCTCGATGTCAAACTCAACCTCACCAAACTCTTCCAGAAACATCTTGCCATCCTTGCTATGAGCGGGGCGGGAAAGAGCTATCTGACATCCGTGATGATTGAGGAACTGCTGGAGAGAAAACCCGAGGATGGACAGTTGGCTGTGATAGTTATAGACACTCATGGTGAGTACATAGGTTTTGCTGAGGACGAGAATTACAGGGATAGGGTTAGAGTTGTGCGCGGGAAGGATTTCAGAATAGGTGTCCCTGGAATCACATCATCACTCATAGCAGACTTCATCCCTGAAATGAGTTCTGTGCAGGAGAGGGAGTTGAACAGGATTCTATCCGAAGTGAAGAACGAGATGAAAGGAAAGGTTTACGACCTGAAGACTGTTGCGGACAGGATAGCCGAGGACGAGAGGATAAAACCCTCCACAAGGGATGTTCTGCTCACGATTCTCGCTCAGCTCCAGAGAACCCGGCTCTTCAGTTATAGCGACAACCCATCACTTGACCAGATAGCAAAGCAGGGTCATCTCACGGTTCTTGATATCTCGGATATGACCTCGTTGAGAAAGAGGCAGATGGTTGTCACATATCTGGGAAGGAAGCTCTTCAGCGCTCGAAGCAAAAATCTCATACCACCATTCCTCTTCATAGTTGAGGAAGCGCACAATTTTGCTCCAGAAGGGGTAAAGCAGGAGCAGGCCATAAGCCGCGGGATAATCCAGAAGATAGCCAGAGAAGGAAGAAAGTTCCACGCCTCTCTGGGGCTGATAAGCCAGAGGCCCATACAGCTTTCCACCACGGCACTGAGCCAGTGCAACACCCATATAATCCTGAGGGTCACCAACCCTTATGACCTGGACCATATAGGGAGGAGCAGTGAAGGTCTGACAAGGGATGCGCTGGATACTATATCTTCCCTGAGGGTGGGGGAGGCGCTCATAGTCGGGGAGGCGGTGAACTATCCGCTCTTTCTGAAGGTAAGGAAGAGGAAAAGCAAGAAGAGTGAAAGAGGCATCCCTCTCGAGGAAGCGGCGGTGAAGTATTATCAGGAAAAATTATCGAGAGACGAGGATGTTGAGAACTTCATGTAGCGTAACCTTTTTTAAAATTTTATACAAAATATAAAATGGTGTTTGGAAATGGTGTTTGGAACTCTTAAGGCCGGATGGAGAAGTTTTGAATTTGCACAGAGAATTTTTGACACGGAAGAGCTCAAAGACTACGAGGAAACATTGACAAAGGAGAAGCAACAGAATTTCAGAAGTTTAATAGTGGAATACGCATCATACCTTGCAAAACAGGTGGTCAAAGAAAAAATAGACCCGAAAGATATAAGTGATGAAGGTCTTCTACATGGATTGACAGTATATTTGGAGACCATTGCCGAAAAAAAGAGAAAGCCTCTGGGAAGGGAATTGCTCGAAGTGGTGCTTGAGGAGTATTGAAGTGTTGAATCGATGGCTTAAAAGTATTTAATTCTTTTTCTCTGAATCATTACTGGGGGTTGGATGAAAGCGTATTACAGACCTCTGTGGCCTGCTGATATTGTGGAGTATCTGAGGGCTCTGGATGATGATAGATTTGGGTGCATGAGGAAGGTTCATTTAAGGGCAAACCTCGGAGATTACAGAACAGAGTTTCCGGCACCGATGCTTTCCAGAGATAAGAAGGAGGAGATTGCACTCAAATTCCTGAACCACAGAATTGCACAGTATTCTGTTCTCAGAGAACCGGAATGGGTTCCGGATTTCTCCGGTTCGAGGGATGGCTTCATCGATAG
>QMZU01000152.1 GCA_003663345.1 Candidatus Aenigmatarchaeota archaeon
AGAACAAGGCCATTTCTTTCCAATATCTCATGATAATCAGGGTGGAGCCGGGGTCGAGATTCTCGCACCCTATCCGGCTCGGAAGGGTTGATAAGGGCGGGTGTGGCGCCCTTATTTCGAACTCGAGTACACCGGTTGCCACCGGTTCTGCAGCCGGTTGCATAGCCACTCTGCCACCCCGGCACGTGGTATTATTTTTCTTTGAACCAATTTAAAGGTTTTGAGTGATAAAAATATAAGCATCCACTAACCGGTGTTTTTATGAATTACGACAGGATACTGATTCGGTATGGTGAGGTTGCTCTGAAGAGTGACCCTGTGAAGAACAGATTCATAAACCGTTTGGTCGGAAATATCCAGAGCGGTCTTGACAGGGCAGAGGTGAAGTACAGAATAGAGAGGGACAGAGGAAGGTTGTTTGTCATAACCAAGGATATAGAGAAGAGTATCGAAATTCTCAGGAAGGTTTTCGGTATCGTGAGTATCTCACCTGTGAAGACAACCAAAGGTGAGCTCGAACATATAATCAAAGTTGTGGAGAATCTCGCCAAGGAATACATCCGTGAGGGTGAGACCTTCGCGATAAGGGCGAGGAGGAAGGGGACCGAGAAGGTCACATCAAAGATGATAGAGAGGGAAGCGGGCGCAGCTGTTCTGAAAACGGTTGATGCGAGAGTCGACCTCACCAATCCGGAAAAAACGATATACGTAGAGGTGAGGCAGAACAAGGCGTTCATCTTCACAGAGGTCATAAAGTGTGAGGGAGGGATGCCGCTCGGAACTCAGGGAAGGGTGATTGGGATATTCGATGGAAGTGTTGAGGCAGTGTGCGCATGCTGGCTGATGATGAAGAGAGGGTGTGAGGTCATTCCTGTATATCCTGATGCCAGACCGTATTCAAGCAAGAAGGATTACGAGGTCGCTGAGAGAAACGCCTCTGTTCTCAGGGAGTGGACGATAGGTTCCAAGTTCTATCTCAAGAAACTTGATATAGGAAAAGCGGTCTTCCTCTTCTCCGAAGAGTGTGGAAAGGACCTTGTGGGAACGCTGATCAGGAGAATGGTTTACAGGTGCGCAAGCAGAGTAGCAAAGATTTACAAGGCAAAGGCGATAGTGACAGGTGAAACTCTGAAGAAGGGTGGTGATGTGGAGTCGTTCCACCTGGGTGAGATGGCCTCTGACCTGGTGGTGCTGAGACCGCTGATAGGTATGGACAGGGATGAGATACTCAAGTTATCCGAAAGGATTGGTGATCTGGAGGAGTGTAAGGGTGTGATGCAAATACTTGAGGAGAGGTTCAAACCCGGTGGTGTGTTAAAGGAGATAGAAGAGTGTGAAGGAAGGGTGGATGCGGAGAGACTCGTCGAGGAGAGCATTTCAGGGATTGGAAAAGATTAAATTGAATCTCACCATATTTTAAAGGGTGGTTCATTGAAGGTTCCTAGTTCTGACCTGCTGAAGAGGATAATAAAACAGAAACTCAGGGAGAAGGGTGAGGTGGAGACACAGAGGGAGTTAGGAGCACTGGTACAGAAGGAGCTGAAAAAGATAAATCCGAAGTTGAGGGTGACTCCAGAGAGGGTCAGAAGGGTGGCTGTTGAAATTCCTCATGTGGAAGTGGTGGTGGAAACCAGAAGTGGGAAGAAACTGCCAAAAGTATGTCCTGTCTGCTCATCGGAGCTGGTACCGATATACATGAAAAACCTTACAGGGAAAAAAGTCAAGACAGGGTTCAGATGTTCGAAGTGCTCCTACAGGGGCGATATGAAAAGGTTCGTACCTATGAGGTATACCTTCAGAATACTCAAAGGGTAGTGAGGAGTTCGCATCTCTTGCAGATGTCTCTGGATGTTGGCTCACCACATTTCTTGCACTCTCTGAGTTTTGAACCGGAGAAGTGTTTCCTCAGAATCGGAAGGATGGAGTCGAATGCTCTGAGAGCGGTGTACTTTATCCCTGGATACCTTTCCTCCATCTCATTCAGGAAATCCCTGACATCAAATCGAATCCCATCCCCTGCATAGGGACACTCGCCGTTATGAAACTCTATACCGTTCAGGATACAGTACAGTGCGACCTCCTTTTCCGGCACATTTCTGAGCGGCTTGATCCTCGGTATGAACCTCTGATTCTTAAGAAGAACCGGTTTTATCCCGAGGCGCACAAGTCTCATGAAATCTCCTTTGAGATAGTTCATGAATAGACTCTGAAGCTCGTCGTCCATGTTGTGGCCTACAGTGAGTTTTGTTGCGCCCAGCTCCCTGGCTTTCCTGTTCAGAAGCTCCCTTCTCAGAACACCACAGTACGTACATTCCATTCCTTTCTTCTCCGAGAGGATTTGATCAAGGGTTTTTCCATACTCTTCTTTAAAGGAAAAAACGTAGAAATTTATACCTCTTTTCTTGCAGAGTTTTCTCGCAAACTTCAAGCTTTCATCCCTGTAACCCTTTATTCCTTCGTCTATTCCTATGGCAAAGACCTCCAAGTCCTTCCTTTTCTCGGCTATTTCGGAGAGGAAGTGGGTGGTGAGAGAGCTATCTTTTCCTCCCGAGAGCCCAACAGCGATTATATCGTTTTTTTCAAGCAATTTGGCCCTTCTTATGTCTCCTTTCACCTTCTTCTCAAGCTGCTGAGAAAAACAGGTTGCGCAGAGGGGTCTGCCTTCGTAACGTCGAAAAATAACGGCATTCCTTCCGCATGAACACTTCAACTAACCACCTGAGACCACTTTTATCACTTCTATAAGGTCCCCGTCCTCAAGAATTTCCTCC
>QMZU01000153.1 GCA_003663345.1 Candidatus Aenigmatarchaeota archaeon
CTATGTATCACATGATAGTGTTGTTATAGATAATTTCTCTATATTTGGAGCAATAGCCATAGTGTGTGAAGATGTGAAGGATATTGCTATCTCCAATAATACCATATCATCTCTCGTTGGGATCACTCTGGTCTCAAGTGACAACATAGCCATAGAGCACAACGTTATAAGCAATGCAACCTCGATTTCAGGAGGGGTCGGTATAGTTGCTCTACCCTTCGGCATAGGTGCACTATTTGATCCATCTGTTATGTTCTCGTGGATATATTCATCCCATCACTCCTACGGTGGTTTTGACATCATTGATAACCAGATAGTTAACTGTACTGTTGGCATAGCAATTGTATCTGCCGATAGTAACAACATATCTGATAATACCATAATAACCTCTAGCTACAACCCTGCATGCATCAATGTGTTGTTGCTCTTCTCTTCAAATAATGAACTTAAAAATAACGTAATGAAGAATGGTGGTGTGTTTGTCTATGACTCATCAGGCAATGACATGAACAACAATGTGATAAATAGCAAACCGCTGGTATATCTAGAAGGAGAATCTCACTTGACTGTAAATAATGCTGGACAGGTTATTCTTGTTGATTGTAACGACATAACTGTCGAAAATCTCACTTTGAGCAATGTTGTTACTGGTATAGAACTTTTGGATACAACCGATAGCACAGTTTACAACAACACAATATCTTCCTCTACTTGTGGGATCTGTGCAATATCATCGCAGGATAATTTAATACAAAATAACAGCATAAATTACTCAGGTATAGCCATATTTTCATCGGGTGGTAATACAATCGATAATAACTATATAGAAAATTCTGCAGTTGGTATATCTGTTCTATCTATACAATCGGCACTAGTATGGCAACCATCGGAAAGTGAGATCGAGATGATGCTCACATATGGTGAGCAAGAGAATATCATCACAAACAATAACATATCAAATGTACCCATAGGTATAATTATAGTCTCTAATGGTGCAAATACTATAGAAGGCAACATCATAGAAGCCTCTCCAGTCCTTGACTTCTCACTTGGTATAGCCCTGATTTCTCTACAATCTATTCAGACAGAATACTCTCTCGGAAATTCTTTAGGTGTAAGCACTCTCTTAACATTTGGTGGAGAATATAGTACAATCAGTAACAACGTTCTTGATAATTTATCCATAGGTATCCTAGCAGTGTCAAATGCTAATAGAGCAATTACTGGTAATAGTCTAACAGATGTCTCGTTCTCTATAATCTCAGCATCGATTAGTACATTATCGATCGACTTTGGATTGGATATACATATTGAGGGGGGTTTGAGAAAAGACATTTTGGCTAACATAAACATAGTACTAAGTGGTGGAAGCGGTACATCAGCAGTAGACAGTAACTTCTTAGAGAGGTCAGTATTTGGAATCATTTCTCTATCAGGTGCAAACGATGTTTTATCCGACAATTCTCTAAACAATACAGATGCAGTTGCATTACTTGAAATGTCAGTAGATTCCCTCTCATTATACATAGACTTCGAGAGACACGAGAGAGCACCTTATAATGATCTATCAGACCTTACTTACAATCAAACTGTACACATGAGTCTCTTACTTGATGAGAGTGAGAGTGGGGGCAAAACCATAGAAGATAATACAATTTCCTCAGCAGGTATAGGGATACTTGCTCTTTCAAATGCAGATAACACCGTATCAGGTAACAACCTCGAAGGTATACCTATCATGGGCATGGCTATACTGTCCATTGATGAATTAAATGCCAATGCCTGTATAGAAGAGGACAATGGCAACACTACCATATCAATACAACTCTCTGCACAGGGCGGAGGTTCATCGAATATTATAGAGGACAATACCATCACATCGGGTGTAGGTATTGTTTTGATAACCAATGATAACAATGCTGTTTCTAACAATACACTAAGTGTTCTCTACAGCGGCGGAATAGGCGTGCTTTCTCTATCTATGAAGTCCTTAGATGTTGGCTTTGTAAAAGATGAAAATGGTAATGTAAGTTTAGATGTATCTTTAGAATGCGGAGAGCAAGGTAGCACATTTTCAGATAATAAGATATATAATTTGTCTGTTGGAATAGCCTCTTTATCAAACGCTGATGATGTGTTTGACAACAACATTGTTAAGAATGCTACTGTGGCTCTATGGTATGCATCCCTTGAGAATTTCTCTTTAAGTACCGCACCTGATTTTGTAAATATCTCACTATCAAGCGGTGATGCTCCAGCTGAGATCAAGAATAATATTGTAGATCATGTGAAGGTAGAATCCCCATTTGGCAACCTTTCGAGTGGAATACTTGTTATGGCAAATGCCAACGTCACTATAGAGAATAATGTAATAGGTGATCTCTCTAATACAACATACGGCGAGAGCAGTGGGATACTATTAGTCCATCTGGATATATATTATACTGGAAACTCAACAGATGGTACTTTAACATTATTGGCTGACAAAACACCAAACTATGGACACGTGGTTAGAGAAAACATCATATACAGCAACGGTACAGGTCATGGCATCTCCCTATGGCATTCTGGAGCACATTCCATATATGAAAATACCATATCAAACACCTCCATAGGCATTTACATTCCTCTAAATCAAATCGCAAAAGAGGACATATCTCCAGCGTCTCAGCTGATAATTCATGCATACAGTAACAACAGTATGATCTATCACAATAACTTGATCAACAACAGTTTAAACGCATTCGATGAGTGCACCAATACC
>QMZU01000154.1 GCA_003663345.1 Candidatus Aenigmatarchaeota archaeon
CCTTTCGGCAGCATTCGGTTTCTCTGCAATTATGAGCGTGTTCATAAGAAGAAAAAAGAAGGAGGCAGATATTTAAATGTGCCAGATAATGACGAAAAATTATTTAAATTATAGGTCTCATCATTTAACCATGACTCTTTCAGACCTTGGAAAATTTGGTTCTAGTTCCAGTTCTTCATCTAAATAAAAAAAGCCATTTCTCCGGCTTTGTTTTGAGGTGTTAAAAATGGCATGTGAATATGAGGTCGAATTCAAAGCAACAAAAACCCTTGAAAATGTTGAAAAGGATGTGAAGGAAGTGGTCGAGGAATTGAAGAGTAAACTTCTCCACCCGGACGATTTCAATTATACATTGAAAGTTTCTGATGATTCCATAAACCTCAAAGTCAAATCACTCGAGAAGACAGCCACACAGTTTCTCCTGCAGCTCGACAAAATTCTCAAGGAAAAACTTGGAAAGAAGTACAAAGTCGGTATCAAAGACTTCTCTCTAAAGAACTACATAATCGAATTCGAGGTCACTCAAGAGCCAATGAAACCAGTCAAGATTCCATTTGCCGATCTCAAGATAGAGGGGAAGAAGGCAACACTTCTCTACAAAAAGCTGGATGAGACGTTCGTGAGAAGGAACGGTGTTGAAAGGAGCATAAAACTCGTGGAGGAGAAGATCGCGAAGCAATTCTATGAGGGAAAAGGCGAATACCATGAGATACTCTATGAATCACCGAAAAGAGAACCTCTCTGGAAGGAAGACCCCACAGAAGAGATGCTGAAAAGGGGCTGGCTTGTCAGGGGCCCGACAAAGGGCAAGTGGTTCCTCAGACCGCAGATAGTTTCAATCCTCAAAGCGATGGAAGAGATAGTGATGGATGAGCTGGTGAAACCAATGGGTTTCCAGGAGGTTATCGGTTCGAATATCATCTCTGGTGATGAAATATGGAAGAAGACAGGACACCTTGAAGGAATGCCCATGGAGATATACTACGTTGCAGAGCCGGTAACAAGAAATCCTGAAGAATGGGAGTCCTTCATCGATAAACTGAAGATAACCAAGGAGATCCCTTACGATGAATTTATGAAGCTCATTCAGATAAAACCCCTCCAGGGTCTCACCTATGCGCAGTGTCCCATAATCTACTGGTCATTTAAAAATAGAGTTATTCCGAACGAGGACCTGCCACTCAAGATATTCGACAGGACACAGAACTCCTTCAGGTATGAGTCAGGTGGTAGGCACGGTCTGGAGAGAATGGACGAGTTCCACAGGATTGAAATAGTCTACATAGGAACTCCGGAGCAGATGATAAAGATAAGGGATGAGATAATCGAGAGGTACAAACACATATTCAACAACATCCTGGAGATAGAGTGGAGAACAGCATGGGTCACACCCTTCTACATGCAACAGTCAGGTGAGGAATTCAAGCAGGATTATGGTCAGAAGGTCAAAGGTACAATAGATTTCGAGGCGTGGCTTCCCTACAGAGGCTCACGTGAGGAGAGTGAGTGGCTGGAGTTCCAGAACATCTCCATAGTTGGGGAGAAGTACACCAATGCCTTCAACATCAAGCCCCAGAAAGGGGAGCTCTGGAGCGGCTGCACAGGTATCGGTCTTGAGAGGTGGGCAGTGGCCTTCCTTGCTCAGAAGGGTCTTGACCCAGAAAAATGGCCGAAAAACTTCAGAAAATATCTGAAAGAACTGCCAAGGGGCTTCAGGTTCTTTTAAGATGGGGATAGGCCCTCTTAAGAAGATCCTCTTTACCTTCAAACCTCTTCCTGATCGGTTCCAGAATTCTGACTATCTCCTCAGCCACGGCCCTCTTCAGGTCCTGGGGATGCAGCGCCCCGCTCATGAAGTCCCTCTCAACCTCTTCGTATGATTTGTATTCAATATCTCCACCGTATTTCTCATCCCTCTTCACCACAAAACACCTGCCTCGTGCCTCAATCAGAGGGAATAACAAATGCTCCAGATATGCCAGAACTCCATTCTCTTCCTTCACCCCTGCAGGACAGTATGCCTTCTCAACTTTTCTGAATATTTCCTGAGGCGGATCCAGAATATCTATTTTTGACCCCGGCTCTGATGCACTCATCTTACCACCTGTCAGCCCAGGAAGGAGCGGAGCGAATATACACACAGGTTTTTTATATCCAAGGTTTGGAAGGAGTTCCCTGCTGAGCATATATATGCCGCGCTGGTCTATTCCCCCGTAAGCGATATCGGCCTTCAGTGCCACAACATCCTCGCTCTGCATCAGCGGGTATATGAAACCGCCCAGCTTCGGCGCATCCCCGAACCTCACAACCTCGGATGCGGCCCTCTGGCACCTGCTCAGTGTGGTGTCAGCAGCCATCCTAAGAACATCCAGAACATAATTCCTCTCCAGCTGAAACTCACTCCCTCTCACGAATTCGAGTTTGCTCTGATCAACACCAGCGGCATCCATCATCCCTCTAACCCCTTCCTCATAATACTCACTCCTCGCATCCAGAAGCTCAAAGGGCGTTTTCTCATCATCGAGATGGGCATGTAAATCCGCTATGAGGAACTTCACCTTCAAACCCGCCTCCAGGAAATCCGCAAGCTTCCTTATGGTGGCGAAATGACCTATATGGAGTGTTCCAGTAGGAGCGTAACCGATATAAGCGGTGGGATGTTTCTTCTTCAGAACCTCTCTTAGCTCCTCCTCTGTTACAACCTCTTCCATGTGTCTGGTCACAAGTTCGAACCTGTCCATGGGACCACCAGTAAAA
>QMZU01000155.1 GCA_003663345.1 Candidatus Aenigmatarchaeota archaeon
CCCTATAACTTCGAGGAGGGGCTTAAGGGGGGAGTGCCCATCGCATCGCCGAGCCCGAGGAGGTACTTACAACTTAGGGTAAAGATAATCCCGACGAGCGCTGCCGGTGCAGGGCTGGATTACATAGGTTTCGATTTCTCCCACAGTATCCCTGCCCATGAGGTATTGGCCGAGATATACCCCACCGAAGTTTCTCCTAAGCAGGCAACTAGGTTCACCTATGCTTTAAGGCCGAGGATAAGACCTGGGGATACTGGCTTTAACAGCTTGGAGATCTTGACGCCGATAAGGGCCGATACCGTGCGGTCCGTCAGGATCGATGGGGAGGAGGTGGACTTCGAGGTAGAGTACTACGACGATAGGTTCGTTCTCCACTTTCCGAAGGTCACCAGGGATCAGACTTTGGTGGAGATCGATTTCGATTGTCTGGTTCTAAGGTACTTCGGGTTCGAAGGGAGGGTCTTCGACGACGAACTGGACGAACTGCCCCAGCTTGTGAGCCCTGGGGATGTCGTCAGAGACTTGCCCGGCGATGAAATCTCCGTGCGCGTTTCCCTCGAAGAGCCGATAGTCGTATCCGTGGCCGTCTCTCCGAACCCCTTTACTCCCAACGATGACGGCATAAGTGACATAGTGAACGTATCTTATAGTCTTTTGAGGTTGGAGGAATGTCCGGTTTCGCTCGAGATATACGACCTTTCGGGAAATTTGGTGAGGGAGGTATACAGGGGGATGGCCGGAAGTGGCAGGTACTTTAAAGCTTGGGATGGAAGGGATGAGGAGGACAAGCTCGTCCCGCCCGGGGTATACATCTACAAGCTCTCAGTGCATGCCGACCAGGGGGAGGAGGTAAAGGTCGGTACGGTGACGGTCGTATATTGAAAGTCCAAGGATCAAAGTCCGATGTTGAAGTTTGTGGAGGTGGGATATGACGGATGGTCATAGGGCTATAAAGAAGGGAGTTCTTTTCGGGCTTTTCATGCTCTTCGGGGTTCCCTCGGCCTGGGCTGGGGGGTACGCTATCGAGGGGAACAAAGTCCTCGTGTACTCCGAGGACCATTGGAGCGCGTGGAAGTTCCCAAAGGGCATTGTGGACATAGGCGATGACGGGGCCGTTAAGCCCCGTTTCATAAGGGAGAACTTCAATGCTTGCCTGAATGCGGATCGGTTCGTACACGAGATAGACAGGTTGCAGGAGAGGGAGTTTATAAGCTCTTGGTACGATAAGGATGCAAGGGTATATCTGGCCCGTGGTGGGATAAAGAACGCCGGCACGAACTTGGAGGATGCCTATAACATCATAGATGGCGACGATGGCACTTTCTGGGAGCCGGACCTGGACGACCCACCCCAGAACTGGTGGGTGGAGATCGACCTCGGAAGGCTCGTATGTGCGAAGAAGATAGTCGTCAGGTTCGCCGAGGACGGAGACCCGTTCCTGCAATTTAGAGTCTTCACCTCCACGGGCGAGAGGGCTTTCGAGGTCAGCCCTGCTATGAGGTACATCATAGCAGGGGAGACCGTCAAGCCGAACAAGAGCCAGAAGGTCTTCGAGTTCGAGCTTTCCCCGGTCCTTCAGGAGGACGGGAATTGGACCGGGGGAAGGGTCATACAGTATATCCGTATCGTAATGACCGACAGTGACCTGGACAAGGCAGAGATGGTCACCGAGGAGGAGTACGAAGCCCTTCCCCCCCAGGACAGGGGGGCTGTGGAGTATATATGGAAGATAGCTGGGGAGGAGAGGATAGTGACCGAGGAGGAGTACGAGAACCTCCCCAGGGAAGAAAGAGGGGGGGTCAGGTACTACAGGAGGGAAAGGCCGAGGCTCGCCGAGGTGGAGGTATGGACAGCCGGGGAGAACATAAGCCTGGGGCTTCTGGAGAGGGGAGGGAGCGTCTTCGATTTCTTTAAGGCCGCTGTCCCCATAAAGGCCTTCGACGGAAATTACAACACCTGGTGGGATGCGATACGCTATAAGGAGACCGGCCCCACAGCCAAGGGCGGGATGATGAAGGTCGACCTCGGGGCGCTTTTCTGGGTGAATACGATACGCATCATAATCAACAAGTGGCTTTGGTACAAGCCTGGGGAACTTAAGGGATATTCGATCAGGGTTTCGGACGGCACCAGGGCCTCCGAGACCCCGGGAGGTGTCGGTGGACCTGAGGAGCCGGAGGTATTCAGGAATTTGATCTGGGAGACGGTGAGCCCTGAGTCCAAGCAGATACTGAGGGGGAATGTATTTTTCAGATATGAAGATAGGTTCGAACAACGCAAGGTCCGCTATATAGAATTCACCCATTTGGACATCATGGGGATACATCTTGGTCTTCCCACCTGGGAGACCGGCAGGGTGGCGGAGCTTATGGTTTACGGTGAAGGTTACGTGCCGGATGTGACGATGACCTCTCCCCTTATAGAGCTGGGAGGGGCGAAGAACCTCACCTACATCGAATGGGATGCGGATATCCCTCCCGGAACCAAAATCGAGATAAGGACGAGGACGGGCGACATGTTGAGGGAGATAAAGCATTATTTCGACAAAAGCGGCAGGGAGGTCACAGAGTTGGAGTACAACAACCTTCCCTGGTTTATGAAAGGGGATATAACCTCGGAGTTTTTGCCAGGGCCGGACTGGAGCGGGTGGAGCCGTATCTACGTCAAGCCTGGGGACCCGATCCTCTCCCCGAGTCCCAGGAAGTACTTGATGATACAGGTGAAGCTCCTATCCGACGACCCTTACAG
>QMZU01000156.1 GCA_003663345.1 Candidatus Aenigmatarchaeota archaeon
CTACAGAGTTGTCAAAAATGATAGAGGTCCGGGGATAGACTCGATGTATTTTGAAAAAGAACTATAATTCCTAATTTCTGAGAGGTAAGATAATGACATTTTACGTCAAGAGTCAGATTTATATACAAGATGCCTAATTTCTTCTTATGCCCAAAAAGAAGGACATAAATGCGATAATTCAGGATGTTGACAAGAAGCTCCGGAAGATGTTCGGTCGGATTGAGATAAAATACAAGGAGGGTGAGCTCGTAGCAAAAGGTAAGGCAGAGCTCGCCAAGGGTTTAAGGAAGATTGCGGACGACCTTGAGAAGAAAAAGAGTGGAAAGAAGAAGTGAACCGGTCCGGAGTGAGAATTCATGTTTCACAGAATAGATGAGAGTATAAAGATATCATCTCTCAGGAAAGAGCTATTTGAGGTCTATCTCAACCTTTCCCTGACAAACGTAGCCATGTCCCTTGTGGGGATATTCATACCCATTTATCTTCTGCAACTCGGATACGCGCTCGCTGATGTCCTCCTCTATTTTCTCGTAATGTTCGGCGCAATGCTGATACTTTCGCTCCCCTCCTCCTATCTGATCTCAAGAATAGGTTTCAAACATTCAATAACACTTTCCACACCGCTTTTAATTCTTCAACTCGTTCTTCTTAACCTTTTGGAGGTCTGGGACATAAACATCTATCTGATAGCGGTTATTAGTGGTATCCGGAACATAATATACTGGCTTGCCCTGAACTCGGACTTCGCCTCCAATACGCACAAGAAAAGAAGGGGAAGAGAAACCAGTTATCTTTTTGGATTCGACAAGGCTGCAGGTATTTTCGGACCTATAATAGGAGCCGTTGTTATAACCTATTTCTCCTTCGGAGTTCTATTCACAATATCGATACTCATACTGATAGGTTCCATCTTCCCTCTTTTCCTCACGGATGACAAAAGAGACCCGCTCTCGTATTCCTGGAGGCAGGTCTTCAGCAGAAGGAACTGGTCCTTTGCGGTGCGGTTCATGGCAGAAGGGGGGTTCGATGTGGCAGGTATGCTCTACTGGTCCCTGTTTGTATTTCTGGTGTTGAGGGACTTCATGGACATAGGATGGGTCGGGACTCTGGGTGCTCTGGGCTCACTTATACTGATGCTGTTGATAGGCAGGGCAACCGACAGATTCAACAGAAAAAATATCATGAGGACCGGTGCAATCCTTTATGCAATACTCTGGTCTGTCAGGTCCATCACAAACGACCCCCTGACCGCGATGCTCTTTTCATTCCTGGGCGGTGTATTTTACAACACAATAAATATACCGTTCTTCACGATTGTGAACGATAAAGCGCTCGATGAGGATGTTATGGAGTTCATGACATTCCGCGAGGTCTTCCTCTGCTTGGGCAGAATCATATCCCTTTCACTTGTGCTGCTCCTTTCACAGAACCTGGTCTTCGGCTTCTGGATTGCCGGAGTTGCTGCACTGGTTTTCCTCCTCTAAAAATTTAAAGATTGGAAGTCCTAAACTTAATATGATAGATGAAGATGCGAAGATGAGAATTGAGGGAGAACTGGCACCGAAGTTGTGGAGAAAGTATGGAATTAGGGTATTTGTTCACAAGAATGCTGATGAAGATTCGTACAGATGCATGCTCTATAAAGGTATGGGCGTTCTTCCTAAAGGGGAGCTCGAGGTTCTTGCAGAACTGGTCACTGCGGAATACAGCGACAACCGGGTTTCGATCAGGTTCGGTGAATGGGATACGAGTCCCGAAGATATGCCCAAGGGTTCTGAAAAGGTGGGGATATGGTCATGTACAGTTGATAATGAGGATGATATTGAAAAGTATGCATCGGTTATTCTGAAGGTTGATGAAGAGTTCTGGTCAAAACTCATAAAACATGCAAAAATCATGGAAGAGAGAAGAAGAGAGAAACGTGAAAGATTAATATCCTACTTCAAATCACTCTAGCTGCTCCAAAGAATCCTCTGGAACTTCTTTCTCATTCTTTCAAAAACATCTTTCTCAAGTCTTACCGCTCTTCCTCCTGTGAAGATATCCTCTTCTACGAGACGTTCAGGAATCTTCACTTCTCCGACACCCCTCCTGATGTCAATCTCTTTCTCCAGTCTCAGGGTTTTCGCGGCGTTTTTCCTCATCTCCTTCACACTCAGCCTTTTCCCAAGAAGAGCGGAATACATCGCGGAAATCTCCCTGGTTTCGAATGAAGGAAATGAACAGAGACCTGAAGAATCCAGTATGACCCGGTCCCTCATCAATTCAAATACCATTCTGGCCTTCCCTCTTATACTGAACCTTTTCTCAGGTGGTAGGTGGAGCTCCTTTGCCACGGTCCATGATTTGAGATGACACCCGTACCGCGGTCCTTCGGTATAGGTTAACATCATGCTCCATAGCCCCCGCGGGTCATAGGCCGGTAGATTCATTCCGAGGATGTCCATAGATTTTCCGCCTATCTTTTCTGACGCGTCTCTTGAACCCATCGAAAGCAATCTCCCCAAACCTTCTTTTTTTGCTGTTCTCCTGACCAGTTCCGGGATTCTCCTGATATTCCATTCAAAATCAACCAGTCCTTTCTCCGATGCCTCCTTCAGCCAGGCGAGTGCACCACCGAAGTTTATGGCATCCACTCCGTACTGATCGCAGAGGTGGTTCAGAAGAACGATCATTTCAGGGTCATCGTTGCAGATGTTTGCACCGAATGCCCAGGCTATCTCGTACTCCACACC
>QMZU01000157.1 GCA_003663345.1 Candidatus Aenigmatarchaeota archaeon
CCAGAGGGGTATCGTTTCTTGTGACAGCTTCTCTAAGCTGCGCAACAAGTTCCTTAACGTTATCCGAAAGGGTCTTGTCTTGAAGCAGTGTGTAAAAGAGTCCCCTCGGCTCAGTTACGGATCTGCTTAGCTCTGATATCGCCTTTTTTACCTCTTCCTTCAGGTTTTTATCGTAAATAAGAGTTCCTACGATTCCTTCCCTTCTTCGTATTGCTCCCACGGCATCACGCAAGTCTCCAATAATCCCTGCCAGTTCTTCGCGTTTTTCACCCAGAATTCTGCCGAGTTCGCTGAAAAGATCGGCCGGGGCTTCTCCTCGGAGCTTCTTTGTGGCCAAAGTCTCCAGATCGACCATATCTCTTTCCGGGTGAGCAGGGTCGGTGGGGAAACCCGGATCTACTGCCAAATACCAACCTCCCAGTGGACTTTTACTTCTAATATGGAAGGAGACGTTCTTGTAAAGAATCGGTTTTTCAAAAAAGGTCGCTTCAACAACCACCTCTCCTGCTTCGTTGTAGGAGATGTCCGTTACCTGTCCGACCTTCACTCCACGAACCCTAACGTCTTCACCTTCTTCAAGGGAGAGCACATCGGGAAATACTATCTTAAGGGGCGAGAGACGAGGTCGAGTAATGTAGGAGAAACCCTTAATGACTACAGTAAGGTACCCTACGCCTATGACTGCGCCAATGAAAACAAGGCCGACGACCAGATCACGCCCTCTTGTCACCTTGAGCCTCCTTCTCTTACGTTGATTTCAGAAAGCGCCGGTTTGCTTTCTCCGTCGGTGATCGGTCCTTTGGTCTCACCTCTTACGAATTGCCGGACGATAGGGTTGGTGCTTTCTTTTATTTGTTCGGGAGATCCAACTTCGATGATTCTGCCCTCATAGAGCATAGCGATCCTGTCTGCTATGCAATAGGCGCTTTGCATATCATGAGTAACGACAACCTGAGTGGCGCCGGTTACTTCCTTTGTGTGCACCACAAGCTCGTTGATCGCATTGGCCATTACAGGATCGAGCCCGCTGGTAGGTTCGTCGTAAAGAATGATCGAAGGGTCAAGTACAATTGCCCTTGCAAGCCCCGCGCGCTTTTTCATTCCTCCCGAAACTTCCTCAGGAAGTTTGTCCCGTGCATGAAGCATGTCTACTATGCGCAGCTTGCTGTCCACAATATCTCTTATTTCCGGTTCAGAAAGCTCGGGACGATGCTCACGAAGAGGCAAGGCTACGTTTTCGGCAATAGTCAGCCAGTTCAGAAGGGCTCCCCCCTGAAAGAGGTAGCCTATTCTCAACCTGAGCGAAAGAAGCTCTTTCAGCCCGAGGGTGGAAAGATCCCTTCCCAGAACCAATACCTTCCCGTGGTCTGGTGTAAGAAGCCCGACTATGTGCTTCAATGTAACGCTCTTCCCGGTTCCGGAGCGACCGATAATGACGAGGGTTTCGCCCTCAAGGACTGTAAGGTTCAAGCCCTCAAGAACCGGTACCCCGTCGAAGGCTTTGTACACATTTCGGAGTTCGATAACAGCTCTTTTCTCCATACCGGAGACGATTAGAACATCCAACCCACACACTTATTCCGTTCGCTTTCCCGTTATCGTCATTGCTTTGTTGGATCCTCCAATACGATCTTCGGGAAATAATCCGGTCGGAACGCTTCCCACGCCCGGTCTCTCTTCCAGCCGAGCAAGTGGCTTGCATTGAGCGATAACGCTTGTTTTGCTCCACTTCCTATATCATCGTCCGTTACAACTACGTTAAAACCGAAAGCCGCTCCAGGCTCCACCTTTCTATCTTTTCCGTCAAAATCCAAGCTTCGCCACGGAAGTGCCACTTCGTAAATAATACCGGACTGATCGTCCGTTACACGAGCTTTGAACTTCCCTTCCGGTCTATCCTTTTCCTCTCCCCGCTGGCGGCCCTGCCGAACGGTAAGGTAAAGGGTGAGCATTTGATCATCCATTCCGGGATAGAGCCCTCCGTCCCCACGAGGGTCAAGATCGATTATCAAGGTATCTCCCACCCACATCTCCGCTTCAGGATCGTGGGGCAAAACCACACTGTCCCTAACATCGAGAGCAAAGTAAAAGTACTCCTTGTCCCAGGCGCAGAAGAAGGTCGCGGAAAGATCGTCGGGACCTCCCCACAGGGGAACCGGATACCGAAGACGTTGCACAGGTATAATCGACTCCGGCGTTGCGAGGCGAACGGCTGTCCGAAGAGGCCATGCTTCCTCAAGATATCCATCGATTGTTATATCCGAAGGTGCAGGAAGGCACCGGATTATGCGGGGCCCCCCTCTCGCCGTCTCTTCCTGAATGGCTCCCAGCAGAAACCAAAGATCGAAAAGGAAAGGTGAATTGGGCTTTGCCTCCCAAAGCAACCGATCAACCACACGAAGAGCGGTATCTACCCTTCCGCCGTTTAAAAGTACATTGGCAAGCTTGTATGCAGAGCGAAAAGCCTTTGCATCCGGCTGGGGCGGCCCTATGACGTTTAACAAAAGCGAGGCTGTCTTCGGAGTAGTGCGGTAAGGATCCGCATAACCGAAGGCTCCTATCCCGCTTTCAGTAAGCACATAGAGCATGCTGCCTGAAACAAGGTAATCCCGAAGAAGTCTTCCCCCTAAAAAACGCCTTACTTCGCCGATCGCTTCATCAAGAACCGTGCCTGTGCGAAGCGAAATGGCCACAATCCGATTCGCTTCGCGGTCGCCGTGCAAAACAG
>QMZU01000158.1 GCA_003663345.1 Candidatus Aenigmatarchaeota archaeon
ATTACGGGGGAAGGTTCATTCTCAGGTTCGACGATACCGATCCGCAGACACCCGGAAAGAGACCTGAGAAGATATTCTACAAATGGATAGAGGAGGACCTGAAATGGGTTGGGGCAAAACCGGACCTCGTGGTTTACGCTTCGGACAGATTGGAAACCTATTATGAACTGTGTTTTGAGCTGTTACAGAAGGGATTTGCGTATGTATGCACATGCAAAAGCGAGGAGTGGAGAAAGCTCAGGGACAGAAAAGAACCATGTCCGTGCAGAGATCTCGATCCGGAGGAGAACATGAAGAGATGGAAAAAGATGCATGATCTGGAGTACAGAGAAGGCGAAGCAGTGGTAAGGATAAAGACGGATATAAAGCACAAGAACCCTGCAGTCAGGGACTGGCCGGCTTTTAGAATAATCGAGAACCCACAACATCCAAGAATTGGAAATGATTACAAGGTCTGGCCACTGTATAATTTCGCGTCGGCTGTTGATGATCATCTGCTCGGTGTGACGCTTGTGATAAGGGGCCAGGAGCACTCCACGAACACGGAGAAGCATAAATTCCTCTATCAGCACTTCGGTTGGGAATTCCCGAAGGTGATTCATATTGGAAGGATTCTTCTTGAAGGGGTTGTATTGAGCACCAGCAAAGCGAGAAAGGGTATTGAAGAGGGTCTTTATAGCGGCTGGGCTGACCCGAGATTGGGAACATTGAGGGCGCTGAGAAGAAGGGGCTTCAAACCAGAGGCGATAGTGAAACTCATGGAGCATCTCGGGGTGAAGAGCAGTGACTCGATGATTTCAATGAAGAATCTCGAAGCTATTAACAGGCAGATTGTTGATAAGGAGGCGAACCGGTATTACTTCGTGGACGAACCGGTTGAGATAAGGGTTAAAAACCCTATAAAGGTAGGAAAGGTTCTAATACCGCTCCATCCTGAAAGAGACGAGAAAAGGTCCATCACGGTCTCAAACCGGTTCCTCATCACCTCAAGGGATTTCAAAAGGTTCAGGGGAAAGGAGGTCCGGCTAAAGGGGCTCTATAACATAAAACTCTCCGAAGTTTCGGAGGCAACCGGTGAAGAGATTGTTCAGGAGATGCCGAAGATACACTGGGTCCCTGTTGGAGAGAATTTAGAATGCGAGGTGGTGATGCCGGATAACACTCTCAAAAAGGGTTTGGTTGAGAAAGGTGTTCTGAAGGAAAGGGTTGGCTCCGTTATGCAGTTCGAGAGGTTCGGGTTCGTGAGGCTCGATTCGAAAAAGCCATTGAGGTTCTACTTCACACACCCATAAGTATTTATTTATTCCAGAAGAAGGATTCCTCATGTGCGATGTGGGTTATATCTTTGGCGGAAATATGGAATGGAAGGATTACATTGAAATGAGGAAGAAAATTGCTGAAGAGGCGTTTAAAACGTATTCTGAAGGGGCGCAATAAATTTAAATACCTTTCTCTCCTCTATAAGATAACGAACCTATGACAGCGGACTGAGTAATGATGTCTGAGCCGGTTTACCGGTTTTGGAGGTGAAGATATGAGTTACGTAAAATTTGAGGTCCCTAAAGAGCTCAGTGACAAGGTTCTTGAGCTGGTGGAGACAGCGAGGGCCACAGGTCACGTGGACAAGGGAACGAATGAAACCACAAAGGCGGTTGAGAGGGGTATTGCAAAGCTCGTGGTGATCGCGGAGGATGTTGACCCTCCGGAGATAGTGATGCACCTACCACCTCTCTGCGAGGAGAAGGATGTTCCCTATATCTACGTGAAGAGCAAGGACGAGCTGGGAAGGGCAGCAGGAATAACCGTACGGGCTGCATCTGTGGCGATAATCAAGCTTGGTGACGGGGAAGAGCTCTTTAAGGAGATAGTGAAGAAGATCGAAGAGCTGAAGAAGTGATAGAATGGAAGGGGACGCGGTTCCTGGAGAGGTAATAGAGGTACTTGGAAGAAGTGGTGTGAAAGGCGTGATTAGAGTCAGGTGTAAGGTTCTTGAAGGCAGGGATAAAGGTAAGGTGCTTCTCAGGAACGTTGTCGGACCTGTCAGGAAAGGGGATATCCTGATGCTGAGAGAGACTGAAATGGAGAGTTCGGGTACGTTCGGGTGATTTTTATGGCAGTTTGCTCCTTTTGCGGTGACAGGATACCGAAGGGTAGGGGCAAGATGTTCGTGAAGGATTCGGGAAAAATTCTTTACTTCTGCTCGAGCAAGTGTGAGAAGAACATGAACCTTGGAAGGAAACCCTTCAAGGTAAGGTGGACAAGGTTGGGAAGAAGAATGAGAGGAAAAACTACATAACTTCCTTTATGTGTTGAAGACAGTCGTTTATGACCTCTTCCACCCTTTCTATTGGTCTGTTGGCATCAACCTCTCTGAGTTTCCCTTCTCTTCTGTAGAACTCAATGAGCGGTTCGGATTTCTCTCTATATATTTCAAGTCTTTTCTTTATCGCCTCAGGTTTCTGGTCCTCCCTCTGGTACAGCTCTCCTCCACAGTCATCACAGATTCCCTCTCTTTTAGGACGGATGTTCTTCAGGTGGTATATCTTCCCACAACTCCTGCAGGTTATTCTACCACCGAGCCGTTCGAGAACCGTCTCTTCATCGCAGTTGAAGTTTATCGCAAGGTCTATATCCAGAAGCTCGGAAAGCTTGAGTGCCTGTTCCAATGTTCTGGGAAATCCGTCCAGTATGAAACCCTTCTTGCAATCATCTTTACTTATCCTGTC
>QMZU01000159.1 GCA_003663345.1 Candidatus Aenigmatarchaeota archaeon
CTTCGTACCTGCAACTTGCATTTTCAAGGTCGAACATTATCCTGATAGTCCCGTTAGTCATCATTCCCGTGTTCTCGTAGAAATCCTGTGGATCGACGTTCACGACGAGGCTCTCCGCTCCCTCGTCCATCACGACGGTTATGAGAAAAGCTTCCTTTTGAAATTCGGGATCGTTTGAAATGAAATCTATCTTGGAAACGGCGGTTACGGTCGCCCCGCCTATCGCCGCCGGATAGCGAAACTTATATCCCGAAAGAAAAAGTAGTCCTAAAACTACCAAAATCGCCAAAATACCCCAGCCCAGATAAGGCTTTTTTCCCATTTTTCAACACTTTTTCACTTTTTTCTAACTCCGAAGTGGTAGTCGTACTTGTGATATATTTCACCGTACCTGTACCTTATCATCGCAAGAGTTCTCGCCACCGTCGGATCGGTAGCCTTCAGCTCTCCGTTCTCTAACTTCGCATCCTTTTTCGAGATAAGGTAGCTGTAAGTAGCCCACTTCCCGTTTTTAAGTATTCCCGCCACTCTCTTTGAATGCCCCTTCCTTCCGATATCGTGAACTCTCAATATTATCCTTCCGTACCTGTCCTTTTTGAACTCGCTCTGCTCCCTTATCCTTATATGCCAATATTTGGCAGTCATATAGCTCCGCCTGGCATAGCTAAAGCCCTTGCTCTCGGAGACATAGACTTCCATTTCCTTATCGCTTTTGTCGGGGTAAGCTCCTTTCCGTATTTGTCCGCTATGTAATCCCTTATCTTCTCGAACTTCAGCTTAGCCGAGTTACGCATTCTCTTTCTGAAAACCACTTGTATATTAACCATATTGAAAGCCCTCTTAGCTCCGTATCTCCTGACGAGCCTTCTCGCATAGTCATCTAACTTGTCATAAGGTATATCCGAAACTCTCTTGTATCCCATTTCCTGAGCAACCACCGTCATAAGCCCCTTCCTGAGCTTCGTAACTACTTTCTTTCCCCTGCCCGGAGTCCCGAGATCAGGTCTCTCTGCTATCCATGTTTTCTTCCTTGCGTGTGCTATTATCCTCTTTCCCTTCCTGTGTATTACCCAAGTCTTTTTCTTCCTTCTAACAACGACTCTCAATTTTCTCATGATTCACCTCCTCTTTCTTTTTTTAATTTTTTTAAGGAGGATAGCCTTCCTTATGTTTTTTCTCGCCGCCCTTTTCACCTTGCTCGTGATCGGTCTCCAATATCCCTTTCTTACCGTCTTCTTACCTCGCTTTTTCGGATATATCCAAACGTGCAGTATTCCGTCCTTCTTTCTGTATACCAGCGGTTTCCCTTCTTTGTTAGTTTCGAATATCCAAAACATCCTCCCGCTGTGAACTACCCTTATCCTCTTGCGCCTCCACTTCGGTATCTTAACCAATCATCTCCTCCTCCTTACGGTTCTTTTTCTTCTCCTTGTAGTCCTTCTTTTCCTTCTCGTGGTCGTCCTCTTTTTCCTTGTCCTTCTCCTCCTTGCCACCCTTTATCACCTCCTTTTAGTTCTTTTAGTAACCTTGACATATCTCGTTACCCTTTCGGCGAGGTAAGGCGACGTTACCTTCACGGGGGTAAATACATTAAGCAAGAGAATAAGGAACAATATCAGGATTCCGATCATAGCGAATTTGTTGATTATCCAGAAAACGGCGATCCCGATTATCAGGGAAAGCAAAATCACATATTCCTTCGAGAAAGTCCCGTAGCTCAGCCTATACATAAATATGAAAGCCACTATCCCGCCAATCAGGGAAATAAAGAAAACCAGCGGAGCGAAGAAATTGCCTATCTCACACATCACGTCGGGAATGAACCCGAAGATGGGCTGACATTCTCTCGGAGTGGGTAGGGTTATTCCTAATGTGTCTGAAACTTCGGTGAAAAACTGCTTTAAATTAACGCCGTAATAAATCACGAGCGCTGAAGCTACTATAATCACGCCTATCAGGAACATTCCGACCGCTAATATCGTCTCCTGATCCATTTTTTACCACTCTTTTTCCTCCCCATTAATACCATCATTCCGCCGAATAGGAAGAACATTCCGAGCATCAGGATTACCGTTATCAACAGCATATTATCCTTAGCTGGAGGCGGTGGAATCGGTGGCACTTTACAATCCGCAGGACAGTTCTCCTTATCCTCTCCCCTCTCGGGTTCGCAGATTCCGTTGTAGTTGCACGCTTTTATTCCCGCTCCTGGCGGGTGGCAAGTGTGATCCGCATAACATATCTCACCTTCGGGACACGGCTTATCGAAGTATCCGGGTTCATTCACGCAACACTCCCAAGGACATTCTTTCATTTCCGCTATCCTTTCCTTACAAGTGTGATCCAAATCGCAGAAGTAACCTTTGGGACAATCGGTATCGTAGCAACACTCTACCTCCCTCTCTTTCACGCCACACTTTCCTTCGGGTAGACAGACATTTCTTCTTAGCAAGAACTTACCCGTGTCTGGGTCGTGTACGCACCACTCCCTTTCTCCCTCACACTCCCAGTCGTAGCGACATTGGGCGGTTTCGACGGGTACGCACCTTCTTTGTTTGAGATCGCACCTCATTCCAGCTCCACAAGAACCTGGACAGCAGGAAGACGGTATCATTTCTACAACTTCACATCTCGAACCGCTTTCGTTTTTCTGCACGAACTTAGCCTGTCCTATTTCGAACCAATCGATGTTTGAATAGTTCTTACATCCGTAAACCA
>QMZU01000160.1 GCA_003663345.1 Candidatus Aenigmatarchaeota archaeon
CCGGATAACTTATAAAATAGGAAATGTTTATGGTTACATTTTCTGAAACCGAAGAGGAAGTTATTTCGAATTCCGCATATACTTCTTTACCAGTATATTCATGGAAGTAACGATAAGCAGGATTTATTTGCCATCCTGATGGTACTTCTACACTTATATTAATATCGGATTCCTCCTCCAATTTTTGCAATTCAATTGTTATTTTGTCGCTGGAAGAAGGACACATATATCTTGGAACTCTAACATATTTCTTCGGAGGATAATGATAGAGTTTTTCTACTCTTTGGTCAACTTTCGAGTCATAAGTAAGGGTTGCAACCCATTCATATTCACCTTCATCTAAGTTAGCCAAGTTTATATTGTAGAAAGTATAAACAACAGTTTCATTTTCCGTTAGATTAAGTAAAGTACTGTTTGAATAGTAGGTTGTTGTGCCATCAGTCAGGTTTAATTCCAAGTTAACATTCGTGTAATTTTCAAGGAATGGGTTTACTATAATAATACTTTCATTGTAATAGTTTCCGTCAGTAACAGTTTGTATATCGGTTATCTTTACGCTCTTAATATAGTAAAGCGTGCCGTTTGCATAATCTATGAGTAGTGACACATCACCAGTGTTAAATATTTTCATCATACACTTCCCATCAGAAGTTAAGCTTATTATGTCCGAAAGTTGTTGGAACTTAGCTTCACTTATGTTTTCTCCCACTTCCCACTCTTCATAAATGTTTCTCCATTCCTTCGGAGAGTATATTTCCAACCTAGCAGTTGTACTACCGTTTAACCCCTCCCAATAAATCTTTTCCTCCGAAACCCTTATGTCCCCAATTCCACAGTTCCAAATTAAAACTATAAAGTCTCCTGGCAAAACTTCAGCTTCTAGAGTGATATTATCTAAATCCTCTCCCGCATTACCATCAAAATTACAAACCTTTTGGGAATAATCATTACTATTGATTAAGGCTTTTGAAGGACAACCAATTTCAAACCTTTCGTAAGTTGTTAGGTTGAATTTTTTCTCATCCTCATAATAGTTTATCGGTGGGATTTCATCAGTAGTATTTGCTGAAACATTCAGGTAATAAATTCCTTCTTTTGAAGTTAGAGTAGTGGCATTAACTCCCCATTGTACTGGGGTGTAAACTGTTTCTCCTAAACCAACAATTATTTTATCTAGGTATAGGTTTGAGGATGGTAGAATGTTCCAGTTGAGAGGAGCATGAAGGGTTATGTTTGTGTTTGTAGCGTTCCTATCTTTAATCCTTAGAGTAGCGTTTACAGCAAAAGGATTAAATTGGAATGTTTCTTCTGGGTATAAGACCTGAGTTATGTTGAACTCCGGACAGGCTATATCAAGGTATACTGTATAATTATCCGAATACCCAGATTGATAACATCTATCGTTAACACTATCTATGATTACTCTCCATTTTTGGTATCCTGGGTCATACTTACAACTCCCGTAGAAATCGTAATTAAAGTAGCCAGAAGAATTTGTTTGAACGCTAGAAGCTTCACTCAACCATATATCAGAATTATTCAGAGTGACTTCAAGGTTAACTTTAGCTACAGGTATGGAGATATTATCTCCTTTATCAGAATCGTAAATTCTTATCACAAACGCAGAGGAAGTGGTTTTCGTTACATTTGTATCGTTCCCACTTATATGAATGAAAGTTACATCATCCTTGGTTACATCGTAATAGTTATTTTCTGCATAATCACCACTCTGAGTTTCGTAATTATTACCTTCTGTGTCGCTTGCATTAAACTTGAAGTACCAGGTTGAGATATTGTAACCAGTTTCTTCACATAGATAATCTTCTTGCCATATAAGTTGAGAATTATTACAATCGTAACAGTATTGTTCAGAACCGATTTGAATCCAAGGTCCAGTCAGACTCTTACTCCTCCATAACCATACTGTAACATTGTCCCCTATATCGGTTATATTAACTGTAAAAGTCCTTAAGACACTCCAACCTTCTGTATTAGGCTCAACGTCTGCGGCAAAAAGTTCTGGAATAACTTTCAAATAAAATGCGTTTGAAATAAAATCTTTGTCTGGGTTATGATAAGATTTCTCAGCGAACATCGTAATATTGTAGAATACAGCCGGTTTTTCAGTGGTATTAAAGTCACAACTGTAATTTCCGTTTCCTAAATCGCTTGCGTATCCAACTTCTGGACATCTAAAACTTTTACTTCCAGTTGTTAAGTTAAAGTAAATGTTTGCTCCTATTACCGGATTAAGGCAATCATCCTCTACATGCCCTACTATGGTTATAATCGCTGGCCTAGTAAAGTTTTGATTACCTGTAGGAGTTAAAATAGTTGCATTCAAATCACCCGTAACGTTTACATAGTAATCTTCACTTCTTGAATCAAAGTAATAATTGCTATTTGTCAAATTAACTTGCCATTTCTGTTTATTAGCAGAGTAGTTACAGTCTGGGTCAAAATTAAGGAAGTATGATACTTCAACTAAATCTTTCTGCCAACCAATTTCTTCTAACCAATTAACCGTATCGTTCGTTATCCAGAAATGGATTTGATCAGGCTCTGTGGTATTTTGTAGACTATCTTGATCGTAAATGTAAACCGAGAGTCTCACATATCCAGAACTTCTGTTAACACTACTTTCATTTCCTTCTAACAAGTTAATCGTTATATTATCTTTTGTCACATCATGAAATTGAACGGATGTTTC
>QMZU01000161.1 GCA_003663345.1 Candidatus Aenigmatarchaeota archaeon
GCAAAGAGCTTCTTAACTTCTGTATATGCCTTTCTCTTATATTTGGGTGCCAATCTTCTACTCACCCTTCCATCCTTCCACCATGGGTTCAGGATTTCGAGTATCTGCATATTGATTCTATTTTGGAAACTAATATTTAAATTTTTGGTTTTATTTAAGAAACTTATATTAATAATCGGAGGATACAGAATACTTTTACAAACCAACCCTGTCACAGAATAAGGGGGTAGATTTATATACTTAACAGGTTCTAAGAGAATATACGAAAGGTTTAAAAAACCTTTGGCATGATGAATCTTTAGGAGGTGTGAGAATGGCAGATAAACCTCACATGAACTTGGTTACCATAGGTCACGTGGACCACGGCAAGTCAACGCTCATTGGTAGACTGCTCTGGGACACCGGGAACATCCCGGAGACCGAGCTGAGGAAGCTCAAGGAGCTCGCAAAGGAGTACAAGAAGGAGACGTTCGAGTTCGCCTTCGTCATGGACAAACTGAAGGAAGAGAGGGAAAGAGGCGTTACGATAGACATAATGCACAGGAGGTTCGACACGGACAAATACTACTTCACCGTTATAGACGCTCCGGGTCACAGGGACTTCGTCAAGAACATGATAACCGGTGCGAGCCAGGCAGACGCAGCCATACTCGTGGTTTCAGCCAAAGACGGACCGCAGGAGCAGACAAAGGAGCACACATACCTCGCCAAGGTTCTGGGAGTAAAGGACATGATAGTTGTCATCAACAAGATGGATGCTGTGAATTATGATCAGAAGAGGTTCGAGGAGGTAAAGGAGGAGGTAAGCAAACTCCTCAAGGGAATAGGTTATGACCCTGCTAAGATACCCTTCATACCAGCATCTGCCTATATGGGAGACAATGTTGCCAAGAAGAGTGAGAACATGGGATGGTACCAGGGACCAACTGTTTACGAGGCACTGGATGCACTGGAACTTCCGGAACAGCCCGTGGATAAGCCTCTGAGGCTGCCGATACAGGACGTCTACACCATAACGGGTGTGGGAACCGTTCCTGTAGGAAGGGTTGAGACCGGAAGGATGAAGAAGGGTGACAAGATCCTGTTCCTGCCCTCGAACGTGACAGGCGAGGTAAAGAGCATAGAGATGCACCACGAGGAGATTCCGGAGGCAAAGGCAGGGGATAATATCGGTTTCAACGTCAGAGGTGTGTCCAAGAAGGACATAAAGAGAGGGGATGTTGCGTGCCACCCGGATAACCCCGCAACTGTGGCCAAGGAGTTCAGAGCACAGATAATAGTTCTGAACCACCCGAACGTCATAGCAAGGGGTTATACACCGGTGTTCCATGTGAACACTGCACAGGTGGCGTGCAAGATAGTGGACATCGAGAAGATGAACCCAAGGACAGGTGAAGTGGTGGAGGAGAACCCGGATTACATCAAGACAGGTGATGCAGCGATAGTGAGAGTCGTACCGACAAAACCCCTCGTGATAGAGAGCAACAAGGAGTTCCCCGAGCTGAGCAGGTTCGCAATAAGAGACATGGGCCAGACCGTGGCCGCGGGAATCTGCATAGAGGTAACCCAGAAGGTTTAAAAGAGCTTCAAGCTCTTTCCTTTTCTTTTTCTTTTGATGTGATAATCAGGAATATATCAGAGATTCAATCTCTCCGAGTTTGTGTTTATTGAGGGATATGCACTCACCATTCTTGTGAAGAAGAACGAGCTCAAGCTTAACCAGTTCATTGACCCACTCTTTGAAGAGCTTCTTATTCCGAAGCCTCTTCGGAAAGGCACGAAAAACATAGTGAACGTTGATATATTTATTACCTATCCTGTTCCAAGTATAGAGTTTTCTGAGAATATATATGGACTCCTTGGGGATTCTTGACATGTTTATAATTCTATTCTGGTATTTAAATAACTTTCATTGATTGAAAGTTAAAACATTAACTTTTTAAGTATATATGTGAAGTTTATAAAAGAGGTTCAGAAAAGGGGCCCCCTAAAGATTGGTGTTATATATGAAGGTCGAATCCAATTTCGTAAGGGTATTTGGCGATACTCCTATCAATAGACTCTGGGATTTCCTGATAGATACCAGAGGTCTTTTCGACTTCAGTATGACTGACATCTGCGAAGTGGCGGATATCTCATGGAACACATTGAAAAGAATATTCCCCAAGTTTGTTGAGGAAGGCATTGTCAAGGAGACCAGAAAAATCGGTAGAGCGACGATGTACATGTTGAATGAGAACCATCCCAAGTCAGCCTTCATGATAAATATGCACAAGGCCATTAACATGGTATTCGCTCATGGCGGTCATTTCAAGTTGGAGGTTGTTGTGAAGAACAGGAACTCCGCACCTGTCAGGCTGGAGATAACCAAATCAACACTCAAGCCCCTTTCTCCAAAGACGGAGTAACCCGCCGATAACTATTTAAACCTGAGGCTCAGAACTAAACTAAAAGGTGTATTCCATGGCTCAGAAGGCAAGGATAAAGCTGACAGGAACGGATCCCAAAGCGATAGATGAGATATGTAACAGGATCCGGGAGATAGGGAAAAAGACAGGTGTATCCATTAGAGGGCCTATTCCGCTGCCTACAAAGAAATTGAGAGTACCTGTGATGAAGACGCACTGCGGTGACGGGACAGGCCACGGGAACACCACCTGGGACAGATGGGAGATGAGAATCCATAAA
>QMZU01000162.1 GCA_003663345.1 Candidatus Aenigmatarchaeota archaeon
ATGTAACATATTTGTTACAATTAATATTTAAAGATGTGGGTCATTTCTATTTCTGCTTCTCCAGAAGCCCCTCAAACGCCCTTATGAACTCCTTCTCCTTTCCCTTTTCAATCAATGTCGCTGCAGCTATGGTATGCGTGGCATCGGCAACCCCTCCAACCGCTTCGCTCGCTTTCGGTACAAGAAAGTTGAACCCTATTGCCTCGCCTTTGAAGATTTTCCTTTCCAGCGGCAACGGCGCCCTGCCGCTCATCTTCACGAGGTTCCAGTTCACCTTTCCCAGGTCAGGTATTCTCTTCGAACAGTTCTGGAAACCGATCAGATACTTCTCCTCATCTATGAAGGACATATCCTTTATCTTCTGGCAGAATGTCCCCACCGTCTTCACGCCCATTGGTGAGAACCTGTCCTCCACATGGAACCACTGAGTATGCTCCTCCATTTTCAATCCACCCTCTTTCAACCTCTTTATCTCCCTGTTGAACTTCCTCTCTCTCATGGTTTTCAACTTTTCCGCCTCATGAACGGTTTTCCTGTTGAAACCTTCAAGGCAGGCTTTCACGCCCAGTCTGTACCCTTTCTTTTCATAACCAACAGCCCCGAGTGTTGTGAGCCTGTCCGAAGCCACATCGGCGAACTCATCAAAGAACTTAACAAAATACCTCTCCTTGTGGCCCTCTATTTTAATCTTGACCTGCTTCAGACTCACCGCTTCATCCAGTGCGAACCTGTCAAGCCCCAGAACACCACCCGTCCTGTCATGATAATCACCGACAGCACCCGTAACCGCTAAATAGGCATACCTCTTCATTCCCTTGTGAATGGATGACCCGAGAATGTAATTAAGAGTAGAAGCAGAAACGAACATATCGCCTCCTATGCCAAATAACTCCGGGTCAAAAACAAAGACATCCCTGCTCTTTATTGCTCTGGCAGGATGATGGTCTATTATCCATACCTTGCACCTGCCTTTGTTCACCTCATCAATCATCTTGGCTGCAAGGCCCGCCAGATCGGTGTATATTACAAGGTTTCCGGAGTTCCTTTCATGAATAATATCCACTATAGCAGGGTGGACTTTCTCAATACATATCAGCTCAGATTCAAAACCGAGCAAATCACATAATTTGGATAGAAGCGCTCCGGAACAGATGCCATCAGCATCATTGTGGTGAATGATGACGACCTTCTCTCCAGAATATTCTTTTATTTTTCTACCCATCTCCTTTGCCTTCTGGGCAAACTCCTTATTCAGAAAACCTTCCAGCATATCACATCTTTTTTATTCAGAAGTTTAAGAAACTTTACCTTAATATCTCCTCGAGAGCATCCTTTACCTTTCCATTCTCGTAAAGAACCTGGTAGATCTTCATGAATAGCGTCAGGTCATCCATTGAAAGTTTCCCATCATCCTCCAGTTCTTTCACCAGCCTGTATGCCTTCTCAGTTGCTACATAACCCTCTATAACACCGACCCCTCTTCTCTTCAGCTCATCCAGTGACTCTTCAATTGAAAGACCCCTGCCCAGAAGTTCGCCAAGCATTCCATTTCTGCCCCCCTTGAACGTGGCTATCACGTCTCCAAAACCTGAGAGACCATAAACAGTTTCTCTCCTTCCGCCATATGCTTCCACAATTCTCCCTATCTCATCAAGAGCCATGGAAGCTATCACACCCCTCAAGTTGTCCATTTCCATATCATAGGACTGTTCATAACCTCTAACCCACGATATCCCTATAGAGTAAACGTTTTTGAGAGCAGCGGTTATCTCAGCACCCTTTATATCATCTGAGACCTCAACCCTGTAATAATCTGTCGAGAAGAGGTCAGCCATCCTCTCGGCAGTTTCCGGTTCTGCAGAGCTGAAGAGAACCTTTGTGGGTAACCTGTGCGCCACCTCCCTGGCTATGGATGGCCCGGTTATCGCGACAGTTTTGTCACTGTACTCTTTCTCCTTCCAGATTGCCTCAGGAATCGTCACGACCTTTCCATCCGCCTCGAGCAGCCCTTTTGATATAGTTATCAGAGCCTCATCGTTCAGATAATCCTTTATCCTCCTGAAGACCGGCACAACACCAACAGTGCTCACGGCAAGAACCACAACATCAGCCCCGTCCAGAGCATAATCGAGCTTCTCCGGATGCACAACCTCAACATCAGGAAGTTTCACACCGATTCTTGGGTGCTCCTCACCATTCTCTATCTTCTTCAGAATCTCGGTATCATACTCGGTTCCCCAGAGGCACACCTCAACACCGTTATCGCACAAAGGCACGGTGAGCGCCGAACCCATTGCACCAGCACCGAGTACAGACACCCTCATAACCTTTACTTATGGCTCGACAAGTATAAAAGTTTTTTAATCTCCGGGACAGAAAATAAGTATGCATTCCCTGTTGAAAAAAGACTTCTTCATAATCGATATAGACGGAGTGATAAGCCGGGGCGAGACTCCAATTCAGGAGAACATAAAGGCTGTGGAGAAACTCAGGGAGATGGGAAAAAGAGTGATATTCATTTCAAACAACTCCACCAGAAGCAGAAAAATAATGATGAGAAGGTTCAGAAAGCACGGTCTGAAGGTCAGTGAGGAAGAACTTCTCATGGCGACATACGCAACAGCCCGTTTCATTTCAAAAGAGAAAAAGAGAGCCAGGGTCTTCACCACAGGAGAGCCGGGTCTGG
>QMZU01000163.1 GCA_003663345.1 Candidatus Aenigmatarchaeota archaeon
ACATCATCCAACTCCTCTAGGAGTTTCTCCTGCGGCATGTCTATTTCTATTTCCTCGCCACAGACCACACAGTGAAACTTGTTACCCTCAACCTCAACGGGTTCTTCCATAATCATGATTCAAAATGAAATACGGAAGATATAAATCCTTTACGGTACGAACAGAAGTTCAAAATCTTTAAGTATTTTTGGTTTTAAAACTAAAACTTCCTTTCACCCAGCCATTTCTTCTTCAGTTCCTGAAAAGCACCATTTTCTATCGACTCCCTTATTCTTTCCATCAATTTGAGTATAAAATAAACGTTATGATAGGATGCCAGTCTGAAATAACTCAACTCTTCCGAAACATAGAGGTGTCTCAGATATGCTCTGGAATAGCTCTGGCACACAAAACAATCACATTCTTTGTCAATAGGATTCTTGTCATATCTGAATCTTGAGTTGACTATCCTTATTCTGAACTTGTTTCTTGGATTACCTCCCTCCTCAGGTGAGATATATAACGTGGCCCTTCTCGTCCACCTGCTCGGTGCCACACAATCGAACATATCCACACCTCTTTCAACAGAATTGAATATGTCCTCAATCGCGCCTATCCCCAGAAGATGTCTTGGTTTATTCTCCGGTAGAATTGGATTCACCCATTCCAGAATTCTATGCATATCTCTCTTGCTCTTACCGAGGGAGCCACCAATTCCGAATCCGTCAAAATCCCTCTCACTCATGAATCGGGCTGACCTCACCCTCAGGTCCTTGTATTCACCACCCTGGACTATTCCGAAAATCATCTGTTTTCTGTCATAACATTTCAGACACTCATCCGCCCATCTGTGCGTTCTCTCAAGCGCCTCTTCTGTGTAGGATTTATCCGATAAAGGTGAGGTACATTCATCCAGAGTGAAAACTATATCCGAACCGAGGTTTGATTGTATCTCCATAGATTTCTGGGGAGTCAGTTTCACCTTTCTACCACTCCCTGGATCTTTGAAGAGGATACCTCCATCATCAACAAAAGCCCTTTTCTTACCCTTATGATTCACCTCCTTCAGACCTTCGAGAAAGATATTATCAGCGATCTTCCCGACACCATGTTCCATTCCCAGACCGAGGGAGAACGCCTGGAACCCTCCCGAATCCGTGGCGACCGGGCCATCAAATCCCATGAACTCATGTATACCTCCCAGTTTTTTGATCAGTTCATCACCGGGTTTTGAATGCAGATGAAGAGTATTGGCCATGATTATTTCCGCGCCCATCTCCTTCAAATCCCTCGTATCCAGAGCCCTGACCGATGCAAGCGTCGCAACAGGAAGAAAGGCGGGTGTGTGAACCTTACCATGTCTGGTTTTGAATACACCGGTACGCGCCCAACCATCCGAAGACTTTATCCTGAACATAACTTAAATTAAAGGGCAATAAAATAAATTTTTGGATAAATAGAAGTTAAGAGGTTCGACAAAAAGATTTATAAATTTTAAGTGGTAATTCAGGTTATAGTGGGGGTATTAAATGGAATACTTTGATGGACCAAAAGGTACTTGGTATGAGGTCGAAGGAGATATATTCTGTGACATGTGGCATAAAAGAATGTTAGAAAGAGCAGATCAATTCTTTAAGAAAGAAAATATGGGAGCAAATCAAGTGAAAATATTTTTAGAAGATATGGCAAAAGGGATTGAAAAGAATTATAATATAGAACATAATATCTGGTACCCTCATCTAGATGATAAACAAAAGGAGTTTGCTTCACTGGTCGGTTTGACCGGTCTTAACTCAATTGGTATCAAGAGATACGTAAACACCGCTCTTCTTCTGATGAAGGGTAATCAAGAAAAACCAAAAGCGAGATGTGTTCAAAATCCGACAGGAAAAGCTTGTGAGTGTCCATTTTAATAAATATCAAAAAGACTTTTAAAAATTAGAAATTTTTTAAATTTCATGAAATACACCTCTTTCATTTTTGACCTTGATGGTACACTTGTCAGGACCGATCCGGAATACAGACACCTGGTTGTTGGAAAGATTCTGGAAGAGCTCGGAGTTTCCGCATCCGAAAAGGATATTGACAGGTTCTGGTTCGAGGGTGAAAGAAACTCCTTCATAAGAGAGAGGTTCGGGGTGAACCCGAAAACCTTCTGGGAATTGTACAGGAAGTACGAATCCGTCGAATTGAGGAGAAAGTATGTTTCCCCGTACCCGGATGTTGATGTGCTAGAGAGAATAAAGGAGAATGGATACAGAACCGGTATTGTTACCGGCGCGCCTCCGGAGATAGCGAAGATGGAGCTGGAGCTCCTCGGACCAGAGAATTTTGATGCGGTCATCGTAACCACGGTTTCCGAAAATGTGAAATCCAAACCACATCCTCACGGGATTGAGTTGTGTTTGAAATCCCTTTCCACGGACAAAGGAGAGGCGGTTTATATAGGAAACTCGGATGAGGATGTCCTTGCTGCGAAAAATGCCGGTGTACTGGATGTCTTCATAAACAGGAATGAGCATCCCTTTGACCTCAACAGATTGAAACCATCCCTTGTTATAGAAACACTCTACGAGCTTGAGCAAAGATTTAAACTCTGAAGACCCTTTCTAAATCATGGAGCTTGTGGAACTTGCCCTTGGGTTTGAGGATGTTCTGAGGCCCTTCGGAAAACTGGATACGTTATTGTATTATTC
>QMZU01000164.1 GCA_003663345.1 Candidatus Aenigmatarchaeota archaeon
ATCTCAGTCCATGTATTAATACTTTAACTCCAGAAAACGAATTGTTGAATGAAGCCTCCCGAAACCTTTATAAACATTCGCACTCTAAACATTCTCAATAAAATGCCAAAATCAGTGTATGCTGATTTTTGAAAGGGGTGAATTCAAGATATGGAGATAATGGAGAGTGGTAAACTGGGTTATGACAGGGCTATCGTGACCTTCTCCCCTGACGGAAGGCTTTTCCAGGTGGAGTACGCCAGAGAGGCTGTAAAGAAGGGTTCCCTCTCGGTGGGTGTTAAGTACGACGAGGGTGTCGCTCTGGTAGCTGTGAGATATTCCGATGCACTCTGCGCCCAGACGAACGGTAATGAGAAGATTCAGCAGATTGATGATCATATAGGAGCTGTTTCTGCAGGAACGATTGCTGATGCAAGGGTTCTGATAGACAGGGCGAGGATAAAGGCACAGATACACAGGATAACATACGAGGAGCCGATAGATGTCCCAAGTCTTGTGAAATATATAGCGGATTACAAGCAGATGCACACACAGTACGCGGGTCTCAGGCCAATGGGAGTCTCATTTCTCATAGCAGGCGTGAATGACAGACCGTATCTTTTTGAAACAGACCCGGGCGGTGCGATGTTCGAGTGGAAGGCCCAGGCCATAGGCAGGAACACCGAGGAGGCACGGGAAATCCTCGAGAACGAGTACAGGGACGGAATGAATGAGGGCGAGGCACTCTCACTGGCTCTGAACGTCATAAAGAGGGTTGAAAAGAAGGTCACCAAGAAGGATATAGAGATAGCGCTGGTTGACTCCAAAGGCTTCCGGGAACTGCGTGGCAAGGAGAAGGATGCGGTTCTCAAGAAGTGGTGAGATAATTGATACCCGTGGACAGCGCTGTCATCGCCCGTATAGATAAACATGGGAAAAGATTTGAGATACTGGTGGATCCAGAGAAGGCTCTGGAGATCAGGCGCGGTAAGAGTATCCCTCTGGATGAAGTGGTGGCGTACGAAGAGGTCTTTGAGGACTCCTCCAAGGGGCTAAGGGCCTCCGAGGAGGATATGAAGAAGGTGTTCGGTACATCGGAATTTGAAAAGGTTGCAATCGAGATAATAAGGAAGGGCTCTGTGCAGCTGACCACAGAGCAGCGCAGGAGGATGCGCGAAGAAATTACAAAACAGGTGGCGGATATAATATCCAGAAAATCCGTGAACCCGCAGACAGGTGCACCACACCCGCCACAGAGAATCATCACAGCGATGTCTGAGGCAGGGGTTCATGTGGATGAGATGCTCAGGGCTGAAGAGCAGGTTGAAAGGATCGTGAAGGCACTGAAACCGATACTTCCCATAAGCATGGAGACGGTGAGGATACAGTTCATCGTTCCGCCACAGTACACCGGTCGGGCATACGGGAAGATAAAAGAGTTCGGCTCGTTAGTGAAGGAGTCGTGGAAGAACGATGGCTCATGGGAAGGTGTGATAGAGATACCAGCCGGATTGCAGGGTGATTTTTACGAACTTATCGGTTCACTCACCAAGGGTGAGGCAAGGACAAAGGTGATGGAGAAATGAGAATTGAAAAGATATGTAATGAATGTGAGAAGGGAAGCAGAAGGGATGAGTATCTTGAAGAACTGCTAAGAATGTGTGATGAGGGAATCATTTCCTGTTCTGATCTGCTTGATGGTGTGGATTACTGTTGTAATTGCAGCTCGAGATCAGAATTACCTCCATATTTCATGATTGAGATCATCAACAGAGGTGGTATAATTGAGTGAAGAGAATAAAAACAAAAAAGGGAAGCTCCTGATAAATGACAAAGATATAGTGGCACCAGGAGATGTTCTGGCCAGAGGATTTGAATACCTCCCGAGCTACGGAACGTACAGAAAGGGTGAGGAGATAATAAGCAAGATAGTGGGAATGGTGAAGGTGAAGAACAGCCACATGATAAGGGTCATCCCGCTATCCGGGGCTTATATACCTCAGGAGGGTGACGGTGTGATAGGCAGGATAGAGGAGGTGAACATATCCTCCTGGGTGGTTGATATAAACTCCCCCTACGCCGCGTTCCTAGGAATAGCAGATGCGGTGGATGAGTTCGTGGACCTTTCAAAAACCGACATAACCGAGTACTTCGATGTGGAAGACGTGATATACGCGAAGGTTTCAAACGTGACGAAGAGGAAAGACATAAAACTCACGATGAAGGAGAGGATGTGCAGGAAACTTGAGGGAGGAAACATAGTCAGAATAACCCCTGCCAAGGTTCCGAGACTGATAGGAAAAGGCGGGAGTATGATAGAACTGATAAAGAAGAAGACAGGAACACACATAATAGTCGGTCAGAACGGACTGGTCTGGCTGAAAGGTGGTGACCCGGCTCTGGCTGCAAGGGCTGTTGAGATGGTGGATAAGTACAGCCACGTGGACGGGCTCACGGATAAAATAAACGAGATGCTGGAAAAGTTTGGTGGTGAGAATGAAGAAGGGAGCGCCTGAAAAACTAATAGTAAAGGGAAAGAGAATCGATGGAAGAAAACTTGATGAGATGAGGAAGATAGAGGCAAAGGCAGGAATACTGAAAAACGCCGAGGGTTCCGGTTACTTCAGGTTCGGAAACACCGTGGCAATAGCAGCTGTTCACGGACCACGGGAGATACATCCCA
>QMZU01000165.1 GCA_003663345.1 Candidatus Aenigmatarchaeota archaeon
GTATGTGGGAAAACTCGAGGACGAGATATCAAAGCTTCCGGCAGATGATGAATTCCTGGGTTCCGTGATCCAGCATGATATGATTAATTATCTGACAATAGCCCAGGGTTTCCTTGAAATAGGGGAGGACTCCGGAAACAGCAGTTATCTGGAAAGGGCCGAGGCGGCTGCAAGAAAGGTCTCGAGAAATATAGAGGAGTATAAAATCCTCTCAAAGCCCTTTAAGCCGGAAAAAATACTGGTGGGCGGGCTTCTTTACGATAGCGCTCTTGACGTCATCGGGATATATGGAGATAACTATACGGAATATATTCTCCACCTGGAGCCTGTAAAGGTCGTAGCTGACAGAGGTCTCGGCCTGGTCTTCGATAACCTTTATTCGAATTCCCTCAAACACTCAGAAAAACCACTGAAAATAGTGACAAGGGTTAAGGAGGAAAAAGAAGCTGTGATAGAAATTATGGATAATGGTAAAGGAATACCTGATGAAGAAAAGTCAGAGATGTTCAACAGACCAGGAAGGGGGATGTACATAACAAAGAAACTCATTGAGGAGAGGTATGGCGGAACCATTGAAGTGAGTGACAGGTTCCCGGGCAAATCCGAGAAGGGCACGAAGTTCACTCTCCGTCTACCAAAAGGTTAGTTTTTATCTTTTTTTGAGAAATAATCTCCATGAAGAAAGATGTGGAAATACTTCTCTCCAGACTTGAGGATTTCTCCAAACCGAATCCTGAGCTGGAGCAATATCGTACACCTTCAGATATAGCAGCCGATATGCTGAACATCGCGCACATCTCCGGTCATCTTGAGGGCACGGTTTTTGATCTTGGTTGCGGTGTCGGTACGCTGGCTATCGGTGCTTCACTTTTCGGGGCAAAATCTGCTGGTTTTGATATAGACCGGAATGCTGTTCAGATCGCACAGAAGAATCTTAATCTGATCAAAAACCTTATCGGTGAAGACATGAAGGTGAAATTTGAAGTGATGAACATCCTTGACATAAACAAGAAAACCGATACCGTTGTGATGAACCCACCCTTTGGTCTTAGGGGGAATTACACCAGTGCGGAGTTTCTGGAAAAATCCTTCCATATAGCAAAAGTTGTTTACTCACTTCTCCATTCCTCAGCTAAAGGAAGAGGGTTCACAGAAAAACTCTCACAGGAGCACGGTTTCAAATCAACACTCATAAAAACATACGATTTCAGAATACCGAAAATTTTTGAATTCCACAAAAAGAATAGAGTCTTCATAAAGGTCGATCTCTGGAAGTTTGAAAAGAGATGATCATTCTCCAATATCTTCTCTGTACCTCATCGAATTGAACCATATCTTTTCAAGCTCCCGATATGCCATATCCCTTGCTTCAGCAGGAGTTTCTCCATTACCAACAACCGTCAATACCCTTCCACCGGATGTCTCCAGATACCCGTCCTCGCCGAAAATCGTGCCGTTATGGAAGACCAGAAGATTCTCATCAAGATATTTGTTCATATCTCTACCGGCCCTCACTCCAAACTTTTTAATTTGTAAAGGATATCTGTATCTTTTCGGATCCTCATGTGGTATAACATATATCGGTTGCTTTGTGTAATGCTCTCCAGGGTACCCGCCGCAGATAATCCCCCTCACACCACCTGAGTCCTTCCACATTGGTCCACTCACGGCACAAACAGCCACATAACTCTTCGGGTCCCATTCAAGGTTCAGTTCATCCAACCCACCTTTCAGAACAGCCTCTGAGACCTCGTACATATCGCTTCTCAACCTCGGAAGCCTTGACTGTGCTTCAGGGTCTCCATCCCTCACATTTATTTCAAGAACCTTCGGTACTTCCTCCCCTCCTTCTTTCATAAGAACAAGATGTATGATACCTCTGTATCCGTATTTGAAGTTCTTCACTATCGGTTTTGCTATCTTCTCCATTATAACATCTTTTAATTTTTCACCCACCGGCTCAGGGGAATAAGAACCCATGCCTCCTGTGTTCGGATTCATGCCATCAAAGAATCTTTTTATCAAAGGATGGTCATCTTTCTCAAATGCTCTCTTGTAATCCTTCGCGGTTCCGAAATAGACGACATTCTTCCCATCTGCAAGAACAAAGAATGAGAGCTCATGGCCATAAAGTCTTTCCTCCACCTCAAACCTTCTCCCAGCATCATTGTACCTTTCGTTGAACTCTTCGCCTGTGATAATATCTATTGCATTCAGAGCATCCTCCACGGAGTTGCACACAAAAGTTCCCTTACCCTCTGAAACACCATCAGCCTTCACAACAAGGTTCTTTCCGGGATGTTCGCTATAAAAATCTTCAACATATTCTTTTCCCTCCTCCGGGTCGTCAAAATTTCTGTAATCTGGCACAGGTACGCCTATACTTCTCAGATAATCCTTTGTCCAGCATTTGCTCGTCTCAAGTATCGCCTGTTTCTTTGTAGGACCGATGACCGGTAATCCTCTATCCTTGAAAAGGTCAACAATTCCCAAAGAGAGAGGGGCTTCTGGTCCGACAAATGTCAGATCAACACCGTTCTTTTCCACGAAATCTCTTATCCTTTCTATCTCCCTGATTGAACCTATCTCCGGCACACCCACACACTTCTTCCCAAGCAGAAAACTCCCTCCGTTTCCTGGTAATACATAAACCCTTTTAAC
>QMZU01000166.1 GCA_003663345.1 Candidatus Aenigmatarchaeota archaeon
CCTCTTCGCCTTAACAATCTCACGGGCTCTTTCTTCTAGACCTAGTTCCTTTAACACTTGCCACTTTATGTCTTCAGGGAACTCTGGGTCTGTCAACACAATTTGGATGTCGGGCGGTATCAGATCACTCAATTCGTTTACAATCTTTTTCCAGTTGGTCAATGCTGATTCCCTTCTCCTCCTAAATTCTAAATATTTATCTGCAATACATTCTGTATCCATCATACAAGTTTTCCCCAGGGAGACAAGCCCGTCAGCGCCCAAATCGTAGTAGATGTGCATTACTAGGCGGGGCGAGATTTCTCCTTTCATCATTAACTCTGTGAAGTAGTTGTAGTAGTAGTCAGGGATCTTATTCTCCAGAAGATCTAGAGCACGCCTTCCGAACTCATACCTGTACTCTTCCTCAAGGCTTGTGAAGTACGTGGGATCATAATCAGTTAATCTTGAGTCGATAAAGTCCTCTTTGATACCAATCAGCTCCAGTTGCTCGGTCGTAATAATTCCTAGTTTGATCAGATTCGCTATGTTTTCCCAGAAACTAAGAGTCGGATCAACATTATCTAGTGCCCCTTCGACGTCCTCTATTGCTGGTGCCCCATACAGTTGCTCATATGCCCGATTAATCTTCAACAAGACCCTCCGAATCCTGTCAACTACGCTCCGAACCATCTTACTTTCCACCCTATCTAGATAATATCTATAGTTGGCTCAAGTCTGCACTAGTTAGTATCATCATTAACCCACTAAATATCGAGCAATGTAGTGTTAGAATCTAGCGTGGGGGGCGGCCTCGACCAAAGGAGCGGGGGGACTACCCCATACACCCCTTCAGAATAATATTAACCTTATATCTATTAGGGGCGAACAACAATGGTGATCCGCACCCTTGGAGACCTCAAGGAAAGATTATCGGCCGGTTGGTCAATTACAGTAAAAAATGGACGATTCTACGTGCAAAAGTGGAATGCAAGAGCAAAGAAGGCTGAAGCAGAAGTTGTAGCCAAATGCCTAGACAAACATTGTGCTGAACTACTCCTCGAGTATTGTAAATCAATAAAGAAGCTACCAGGAGAAAAAGTTCTGCAGAAAATGAGTGAAGTCCTTGGTCTATCCGTAGATCAGATAAAGATGCAGATCCTGGGAGGAACCTTTGATGAGGAAGTCGTAGAACAACCAAAGAAATCCTCCTCTGCCAAGCCAAAGACTGAGACAAAGATTGAGGCTAGACCAACAAAGGCTGAGAGTGATCTTCAAAAGAAGATCGACAAGATGATAGTGCAACATTTCGCTGCTGTAGCTGATAAGAGGATCAAGTACATCATGAAATGGGGCTTATGGGTCGAAACAAACATTCTACCATTGGCTCCAGGAAATACATGGGATGAAATGGCCAAGAACGTTGAGAAGATGCTTGAGGACATAAAGGAGACAGTGCCAAAGTACATGGAGCTAAAAGCAGAGGTGGAAAAGTTGAGGGCTGAGAATCAGTTCCTCAAGGATCTCATTACAATCATGAAACAGAGACTAGATCCAATAAATGCGATCCGAGAAGCTCTGAAAGTGGCTGTACAAACTGGTGCTAATCCTGAAGTGATTAACATGTTAATTCAGCGTCTCCTTGAGCTAACAGGTGGGGTGATGATCAATGGTTTTAGATGAAGTAATGAAGGAGGCAATCATCAAAAAGTATGCTGAGCTAACAGGAAAAAGCGAAGATGAAGCAAGAGCAATCCTTGAACCTATCTTCGCCGCTGGTGATGAAGAGAAGATCAAAGAGCTATTAGTCTTGCTAGATGGAATCAGTCAGTCATCATCAGGTGTCGCAAAGGAAGTTGCTGAAGCTGCTAAAGCCGCACTAGCGGCATCTGTTGCTCAGAAGCATTTTTCCACTGCGCCTAGATTGGAGCGGGTCTTGGACAAGATTACTGAACTTCAACTTACATTACAAGTTCTTGATCGCCTTCTAGCTAAGAAGAGAGAAGATGACACAACAATGATTATGAACGTCATAAATCAACGTTTTCAAGTATTAGAATCTACACTAACAAAGCTCGTGGAGACATTGACAAAGCAATCTCAACAACAGCAGCAACAATTGTTAGTGCAAGCACTAGAGAATTTGCAGAAGGCTTTTCAACAACAACTAGAGGAGCTGAGGAAGCAACTCGATAAGCACGTAAGCAAGAAGAAGACTTTGACAGTTGATGAGATTGAGGAGATCAAGAAGAAGCTAGAGGCTTTGGGATTCGAAGTAAAAAAGGCTGGAACTGAGTTCGACATAGAGAAAGCAAAGCAATACTTGAAGAAGCTTGGATACAAGATTGAACCTGGCTGGATCAGTGCTGACCAATTGCAGAAGATTCTTGAGCAAGAGAGGGAGAGAATCAGAAAGGAGATCCGAGAGAAGGTTCTTCAGGAGATTGAGAAGGAGAAGATTGATGCAGCAGAAAAGGTTGTCACGACAGCAATTGACAGACTGTTCAATCTTCTGTCACCAGTAATCCCAGAGGTCATGCGTGGCATGTTTGGTGCTAGTGGAACTTCGGTGTCGAAAACATCAACATCCTCACAAGTGATTATACAAGAGACGTCAAAGGTAGAGGAAGCACCACCAGCGAAAGAGCTTGAAGATTACG
>QMZU01000167.1 GCA_003663345.1 Candidatus Aenigmatarchaeota archaeon
CAATGTTTTTTAAAGGTTTCGTCATAATAGTATTCTTTTTACCAATTTCAAAAACTCCTCCGAAAATTCAAGGACAAATTCGGCCTCCTCTTTGTTAGCAAATTCTCCGCTGTATTGTATCTGGTGTCTCGAGATTCTTATCTTGTCCATAGTATCGATAAACTCCCTGATGGACTTATCTTTATAAAGAGTCCTGATTGCCACCAATAAACAGAAATGGCTTCTTTCAACATATCCTTTATGAAAGAGTAATGCGCGAGAAGAGTGAAAGAGCGAGTTATATGCTCCCATCACAGACATTTCATACTCTTCAATTTCAAAATTCCTTTTGGCTGATTCAAAGAATCTTTCTGCAATTTCAATGGATTTACTCACTCTTTTTGGAGCCTCTTTGTTTCTTTTGATAAGTCCCTCCTCTAGACACTCCTTAAAGTCTTTCATAATTTCTCGCCTTTAATCAGAATATGATTTTCTAAAACTTCCATAACAAAGGGATCCTTCCTTTTTTTCATTCTTTCCCATCTGTAGTAGGGGATAATCGTTATCTGAATATCCTTCTTCAGCTTCTTTCTGAACCTCAAAAACGATTCCTCTTCTAAGTCACTTTTCTTTCCGATCACCAATATATCCACATCACTTCTTTCATCGAACTCTCCTGATGCGTAACTTCCATATACCGCAAGAGTACCACTTTTTATGATCCTATCCATACCACACTCCTTAAATCTTATTAGAGCAAGAACCTTTTTCAATTCCCTAGTATATACAGAATTGTTATTTAGTGAAAAAATTTTTAGGTTTCCTTTTTTTTCAACGTTAAATAACTCTTCTCTCAGAAACAGATCACAGTAGAATTTGGCGGTGGAGGGGCTTACTTTCAACCTCTTCGCAAGAGCCTTTATATGTATCTTGGTTTTGGGATTAAGAAGGAAAAAGTTAAGAACTTTGAAACCTGCGTATTTCTCGAATTCCTTCATCATAATGTATTATAATATCGTTCGATATAAAAAACTATCGTTCGATATATTAGCATGTCAAATGCGCCGCCAGCACAGCTCTCCTGCCATTTCTCACAAGTGCATTGAACCTCGCAACAGCATCTTCCGTCTTCTCCTCGATTACCTCCACACCCTTCTTTTTCAGAGCTTCAACAACCTCTTTTTCAACCCTCATAAGACCATTGTAACCTGTCCCGAAGACCACAATCTCCGGTTTCAGCTCGAATATCTCTTTCACATCCTCCAAGCAGACGTTATGTCCCTCCTTCCTCCACCATCTCGAATTCACTATATCATTCCAGGAGATTATCACATCATTGGTGTACTCCCTGCCATCAACGACTATCCTCCCGAATGAATAACTATTAACTTTCATTCTTCCCATCTCAGTACGACCTTATGAACCTGCAGTTCGGGTCAACCTCCACGAAATGTGAAGCGCTCTTCCCGAACTCCGGGCACTGGTTCTCCGGTCTGTTGTCCACATCTTGCCTCGGTGAGTGCGCTACATCACACACCCATCCTTCAATCACACGGTTCGACAGACACGGACCGTTCTCGAGATTCTCCCCGCGCGCGAGCGCCTCCTGACAGAGTTTTATACATTCTTCCTTTGCAACATCAACGTTACCCGGCTGTGTACATCCTGCTATCGCCACCAGAGCCAGAATCAAAAATTGAATCCTCATGAAGAATATTTCCTGCTCAGAACTTTTAAACTTAATCAGTCTCCTTTCAACGGTGAGATGTAGAACCTCTTGACACTCTTTAATTTAACAAACCTTTTCACCTTCTCCATCAGCTCGGGCGGAAGTCTTCCATCTTTAAAGAGTTCGGATAGTTTCCATATATCCACGGTACTCACTTCGTCCCACACACCGCTCTCCTTGAGAACCCTCTCCATTTCCTCTCTTTCAGGGTCCTTTCTTCCGGGAAACTCCAGATTCTGATAACACCTTATCTTCACCATAGCGTCGGAACCGGCGATATTCTCAACCTTTTCCCTCTCAGCATATTCTTCCAGCGCTGCCTTGACCTTTTCCAGTTCCTCACTTATCCTCTTTTCCTCTTCCTTCAGAAGCACATACCTGTTCACCAGAGCCACACCATCCTCTCTCTGATACTCTTCTGTGGGAAGGTCCCTAACCCGCTGGAGGTGTGCCATCCTCGGACACAGACGTGAGTACTCGCACCACTCACAGAGCGGTCCTTCGTTCGGAGGGAAATCGTTGTTCTCCTGTGCATTTTCGATTCTTTTTATCATCGAAAGGGTCTCCCTTCTTATTCTCTCCAGCTCCTCATCACTTTTCTCAACCTTTATCTCCTTATCGAATGCCAGATAATGCCAGACAAGTACCACCCTTTTGGCATCAGGAAAGAGGTTCTTCACAGCCAGAGCGTAGAGGGATAACTGTCTGTCATTCTTCAGGTACTCCTCAAGAGGCAGTGAGGAAGAGGTTTTGTAATCATGAACCTCATAGACACCGTCCACAATCGATAACCTGTCTATGATCCCTGTCAGGCGATACCTACCTTCCGGATCAAGCGGAATGGATATCTCCATCTCAAGGCCAACCGTGATACCATCCCTGAACGGTTCGTGCCTTCTGTAATAATCCCGGATATATC
>QMZU01000168.1 GCA_003663345.1 Candidatus Aenigmatarchaeota archaeon
ATTACGAGCCTCTCAGAAACCTCTCAAGGGTGGAAAGGGCAAAAATGAATGAGTCGGTGAATTTAGCTCTATTTTCCGAAAGGAAAGGAAGAATAATTGAGGATTGGATAAATGGTCTACCTGAAGATGCGAAGGCAGTCATAGTTGAAAATGGTATTGAAACTGTTTATGAGATTTATTTCAGATCAGATATAAAAGATTCTTACAAAGAGCCGAATATTCTCCATCTCCAGTCCGAAACCGGGAAGAGAAAAATAATCAGAGAGGCAAGAAAATACCCACGAAGTTTTCTGAACATCATATATAAAAATTCCCGATATTTTAAAAGAAACAAACATGATGATAAGTGGTATGATGGAATTGGAAAAAGAAGAGTAAAACCAGATAAAAATAAGGGCATAAGGTTCATACCAGAACCAAACCTTGTTGCTACCTTAGAAAATATATACGATGTGGGCATCGAAAGAATAACACCTGAAATAACAGTTCTCGATATTGATAAAAAAGAGAATAAACTTTGGTATATAAGGGATTTCTTCCCTTCGATAATGGATACAGAATTTCCTCCCGCTCGTCTGGGTGTATATTTTGGAACACTCCATGGGCTCGGACTGATTGATGAAGCTGACAGGGAGTGGGTACACTACTGTTATCAAGGAGACGACAAAACCACACTTGTGAATATTGACCCTGATTTTATTCTCAGGTATGATAATGGCTCAACTTTGGATGCGGAACTGGGCGACATCCGCTATGAAATAAAAACCGAATTGCCCCATTCAATTTCTTTGAAAGATATGAAAAAATTTGACCATCATTACAGACTCTCCAGAAAGGAGGTCTCACAAAATATCGAAAACTTCATGGAGATGATTCCTTCAATTCTTGACGAAGATCTGTTCCCCTACTGGAAGAAGGTCGACCCTCTCTGTACCACCCATGAGCTTAGGAAGAAGTATTCAAAATAAATATCGGGTGCAACATTAGTTTTATGATGAGACCTATCAAGAGGGTTAAGAATCAGATAAGAATAATCGGATGGGATGACGGTCCCTTCAGCAAGGGCTCTGGAGAGGATGTCCCTGTTATCGGTGTGGTCTTCCGTGGTGGGGAGTTTCTGGACGGTGTTCTCAGGGTGGATGTGAAGAATGATGGAATGGATGCGACTGAAAAAATTGCTGAGGCCATAAACAGGAGCAGACACAAAGACCAATTGAGGGTAATAATGCTGGACGGAATAAGTTATGCTGGATTCAATATGGTTGACATAAAACTCCTTTCTAGGGAAACGGGGTTACCGGTGATACCCGTCACGAGGAAAAAAGTGGACTTCGAGAAGTTCAGAAATGCGCTCAAAAAATTGCCTGGTTTCCAAAAGAGATGGGAGGCTGTTGAGAATGCCGGACCACTTTACCACACCTCGGTTCAGGGGAAAGATATTTATTTCCAAACCGCTGGTATAGAAAGGAGAACAGCCGAAAGGATAATTCACATCTCCGCTACCCGCAGTTCTCTACCCGAGCCGATAAGGGTGGCACACCTCATAGCATCGGCTGTTGTGCGCGGTGAATCCATTGGAGGGGCTTGAGAGGTACAGAAAAAGATGGGATAATTTTACCAAAGGCTGGAAGGGAATTGTAATATATATCATTCTCGGGATATTCTTCGCCCTTTTAATAAACGGAATTCTTTCTCTGATATTCTCAACGCAGTTCCCGGTTGTTACGGTTTCTTCAGAATCGATGGTACCGACCCTCAACAAAGGTGACCTGGTGTTTGTTGTCGCAGCGGAGAATTATGAACCCGGTGATATAATTGTTTTCAACGGCTGGGAACCCGAGCCAATCATCCACAGGATAGTTGCAAAGGTTATGAAAACCGATTCAGGCTACAAAGTTTACAGGTATGATGATTTCAACCAGCTCGATGATAACTTTCTGATGACGCATTACAGGGAATACTTCTCGGACCGAATAATATATATAACCAAAGGTGACAATAACCCGGTCTGCGACCAGTGTATTGGAGTGCCTCCTGTACAGCAGAGAGAAGTCTACGGAAAGGCCGCTCTGGTAATACCCCTTCTCGGATGGGTGAAGATACTCTTTGTGGAGTACTTTATAAGGAAACCTCTGATGGGCGTTATCTTTTTATTCTTTTCCGCCATTATATACGGGGTATATAAAAGGTACGTGTGATGGGTTATGCAGTTCTGTCCAAAATGCAAGGGTCTGATGGAACCCCAGAAAAAGAAGGGAAGAGTGGTTCTGGTCTGTAGGAAATGCGGGAAGACCAAGAGGCTGGATGACGAGAATAACCTTAAACTGAAGAACAAGACACCTGAGAAGGAGCCGATGGAAACAGATGTGGTGGTTCTGGACAAGGAGAATGATATAAAGGCGCTACCGAAGACCAGAATTCAGTGCAGGGAGTGCGAGAACGACGAGGCATACTGGTGGCTCCAGCAGACGAGAAGTGTTGACGAGGCACCGACCAGATTCTTCAAATGTACCAAATGCGGCCACACATGGAGACAGTACGACTGATTCTTTTTGTTATGTTTTTTGTAATTTTCCACAGGAAATGTACGTTAAATATAAATAATTTAGGTGTTATTTC
>QMZU01000169.1 GCA_003663345.1 Candidatus Aenigmatarchaeota archaeon
CTCGAAACTTGCGCACGTTTCCAATACTCTCTTGCGGTGTTTAGAGGTCTCGGAACTGGAGCGTAGGGTTTCGGAGCTCGAGCGGAAAATAGAGGAGATTGTTTCCAGCAAGGAGGGGAACGATGTCTCTTAAGCGCAGGCTTGAGAAGCTTGAGGCCGTTCTTGCGGAGAAGACAGGGCAGGAAGTAGAGCGGGCCGATGGTTCAATTCGGGTAATCGGAGACGAACGGGAAACTTGGGTTTCCCAGGAAACCTTGACGCCTTCCCAGCGGAGGGAACTTGAGGAGCTCCGGGCGAAATACCCGGGCTGGCGGGGGATCCGAGGCTTCCAGATCGTAAAAGGCCGGCTTTTTGCGGTTCCGGAGGATATGGAGCGCTATATAAGCCTCGAGCTTAACGTTCCCGACGCCGAGGAGCTCCCGGAGGTCCTTTTAGCCCCTATTCCGAAGGCGTGAGTTTCCCGCCGGTGGGAAAAGGAGGAGTCCATGAGGTCCATAAAAGAGATCATCGAATCCCTGCCTTAATCTGTCCCCAGGACTGAGAAACCCCCTTTCCGACGGTACGGGCGGCTTCCCATTCAAAAATTACCGAGGGCTCTGGAGGCCCCTTACTGAAAGTCAGTTCCATGCGACAGAAATTTAGGCCCTTCCAAACCTCAAAAACAACCTCCCCCACATCACTAACCCCCGGAGACATCTCTGTATCCCAGTAATCAAACCCTTCGACGTTCCACACCCAAGAACCATGTTCGGGATCACTATAAAGGCCCTCAGGAGTTATAAGACGTAAGCTATAATCCCGGCTCCAGCTTCCCCCAATAGGGACTTTGCTAATGTTAACTTCTTTAATGGTGAATACGAGATAATAGTATCCCTGCTTGGGGGTATCGGTGCCCCACTCACCCGTCAATTTATCCACCGCTCTTACTTGCATCACCGTTAACTCCCGAAACCCCGTAGACCTTGTAACAGGTACATTAATGGGGAAAGGCAAAGGGAGTTCCTTCGCTTGTATCCCCAATGCCAATACGAATACAAGCCAGCACACCTTTCCTCCTTTCTTCCTTCACACTTAATAACCTGTCTAAGCCTTCCGGCTTTAAACTTCGGGCTTTTTTCCTCGGACAAATTACTTCTTAATAATGCTCCAAATGCTTAATATGATTAAAGTTGTGCCGATCAACTCTAAAATAACCCCGAAGAAATCAGGTTTACGAATTGGATATTGAATTAATACAGTAGGTCTATGCTCAACTAACAATTTATGGTTTTTCCATTCTCCAATTCCGAAGAAGAAGATCCCAGCTGATAGTAATTGCAGTTGAGTGTTTGTGATCCCTTTAGCCTCAACAAAAAAGGAAATTGCTAAAACAAGACCCCCAAGATAGACGAAGGCTTTATACCATGTATCAATCTTCAAGTTGCGAAGTATATCAGAAAATTCCATCGTTAATATTAAAGATAAAACAAACCATGTCCTTAGCTTTATTCAGCTCTAAAAAGACATGGTCTGATTTTCCTCCTGAGCTTTAAATTTAGTTTCCTTTCCTATCGTCCTTTTGCCTACCTTAAAGTTAACCCATTCCTCCTATTGTCCCTTTAACACCTTACATCCTTCTTTAAAGCTTATTCAAGGAGAAAGATAATTTCCTATTTTATTGTTGTCAAGAGGATTGACTGTTTTTTTCCCTTCTGTCAATCTCCTGAGATAGGCTTTCCGCCCCCAATCAGCTCCTCCTTTATTCCAGGTGGTTCTAAGGGCCCTTGCGAGAAATTGACACAGCTTTTTAGGGTGTGTTTAGATGCATAGAGTTCTTCCATGTAATTAATTTTGGTTGGTTCCCAATCGCTTAGAGAAATGAAAGAATGGGGTGGTGTTTAGTCGGTGTCTTAGAGTGGATTATATCTCCTGATAAGATTTTGGCGAGGAAGGTGATACAGCTAAACCCAAAAACAGGACCCGAAATAATGGGAAATAATCTCTATATAAAGAGAAAGTTTTGAAAAATCCCCGAATTGTCCCGCCGGCGGGACAATTCTAAGGAAAAAGGTTCCTGGTTACTATACTCCGCCGTTCCCCCTATTTCTTTCCATTAGGTATTCGTAGGAAACTTTCTAGGAAACCTAAGGAAACGCCTTCTTAGAAACCCACTTTTCCTAGCCGGGAAGTACGAAGTACTTCCCGGCTTTTTTTATTTGTGCTATATTCGGAAGAAACCCCAGAAAAGAGAAGGGAGGGAGGGTGCACATCTTCGTCGATGAGTCTGGAGATCTGGGAGAGAGAGGATCGTCCTACTTTTTGGTAATGTTAGTAGCTACCAAGGATGTCCGGGGTATAGAGCGGGTAGTCCGCAGTACCCTTAGGCGCTTTCCAGCCAAGCACAGGCCACAAGAATTGAAGGGAGCGGATCTAAGTTTGCGGCTTTATCAATACTTCTGCCGCCGGATATTGGAGATACCTTGCTATCTGGTGGCTGTATCGTTAGATAAGATCAGGCTAAAATCCAAGGAAGACGATTGGCTTGTCTATGCCCGGATGCTCTGTAAGGGATTGGAAGCTCTAAAAAGACCCTCCCCACCTTTGCATATTGAAATTGATCTTCGTTTTTCTCGAA
>QMZU01000170.1 GCA_003663345.1 Candidatus Aenigmatarchaeota archaeon
CGCCATCGCCAGGAGCAATCGCTGCCGCATCCCCTTGGAGAGCGTTCGTGCCCGGTCGTTTCTGCGTTCCCACAAGCCGAACTCGGTTAACAGTTGCTGCGCACGCTGCCGTCGGACGCGGCGCGGCACCCCGTACAGCTCCCCCATCAACATAAGGTTGTCCCAGACCGATAGATCTATGTATGGATTGGACATCTCAGGGACTATCCCCATCGACATCTTCACCTCGAGGGGATCCTCGGAGATGTCCGAGCCCATTATTCGTACCTCCCCCCCGTCCGGCCTCAGCACCCCCGTAAGCAGCCTCACGGTGGTGGTCTTCCCCGCCCCGTTCGGTCCCAGGAACCCGAACAGCTCCCCCTCCTCCACATGGAAGCTTATACCGTCCACGGCCTTGACTTCGCCGAAGCTTTTTCTCAGATCTCTGACCTCTATCGCATCTCCCCTATATAGCCCCCGTGGCCCTTAAGCCCTGGCTCCGAATATCGCCGTACCTATCCTCACCATGTTGCTCCCCTCCTCTATGGCCACCCTGTAGGAGCCCGTCATGCCCATACTGAGCACCCTCATATCGACCCCCGGCAGGTCGAGGTCCCTGAGCCTCTCGAATATCTCCCTCGTCCTCCTGAAGTAGGGCCTGAGGTCCTCGGGGTCCCCGGACCTGGGCCCCATAGTCATAAGCCCCTCAATCCTCAGATGCGTCAGGTTCCTGGATATCCTCCTGACGAGGCCCTCTATGAGCCCGTAGTCGGGCCTTAGACCGTACTTCGTCGCCTCGCTCCCTATGTTTATCTCCAGGTACACCGGCACCACATCCCTGCCTGCCCTCTCCACTCTCTTATCTATGGCCTCCGCTATTTCGTAGTCCCCCACCGTCTGTATGACATCGAACGTGGCCAGGGCCTTGTTCACCTTGTTCTTCTGCAGGGGGCCTATGAGGTGCCACCTCGCCCTCCCAGCGGAGTCGCCGAGCGCGCCCTTCACCTCCATCCCCTCCTGTACGTAGTTCTCCCCCACATCGGTGGCGCCGGCATCCACCACAGCGGAGACCTCCTCGGCGGTCCTCGTCTTCGCGGCCACGACTATGGTAACATATTCGGGTATCTCCTCCCTGAGCCTGCGGTAGTTCTCGGCCGCTTCCATAGCTCCCCCCTCAGTCTATCACATCTATCCCATAGAGCTGGCAGAAGGAACGGAGCTTCTTTGCGTGGTCTCCGTAGATTATGGTCTGGTGCATACCCTTAACTTCGCAGACGTCCTCCACCCCATCGAGGACCAACTCCTCGTCGCCGGCTACATTAACTATCCTGCTTTCACCCATCCACTTAGCAGTTCCTATCATCCTCATGCCGTACTCCAACCCCTCTATATCTAAGGAGCTTACGACGTACACCCCCTTCCTGCGGTGGAGCTGGTTTATCTGTGGGTTCAGCAGGACTCCCACGGGCACGAAGACCACGGTCGGGACCCCGACCTCGTCCACGATCCTGACCACAGACCCCCACTCCCCCTTCTGGAGCAGGACGAGCAGGAGTCCATCCGGTCCCTTCTCCTTCACCTCCCCGACGAACCTGCCCACGCCCTCCGGCCCGTACACGGGCTCCCTCCGCAGGGATATCTTCATCCCCAACCTCCGGGAGATGGAGCCTATGACCTCGGCGTACTCCTTCTGCCTCCCCTCCGCATCGAACCCCGCCCCAGGCCAGCTGTAGTACCCCCTCTTCCTGAGAAGCTCGGTCGGGGGGTACAGGAAAGCCCCGGATACCTCGGCAGGAAGGTGCCTCATATGTCCTCCTCGACTACCTCGAACCCCATAAGCGTCCCTAAGTCCCTTATCTGCCTCCTGAAGTCCCCGAGCGTGGCGGACCTGTGCACCCCCCTCTTGTCCTGGTATATGTGCCTCTGGACCTTCTCCGCATCTATCTTTGCGACCAACTTCGTCCTGCACATAAGGCGATCGAACTCCCTGTAGAGGGAGTACCCGTCCACGGTGGTGCCCGTATGCATATATATCGTCCTGTCGAGGACGTTCACCCTCCATATCGTAACCGGCTCGCCCGTAGGATATATAACCTCAGAGCAGGCCCCACATCCCGGGACCGAGTGCCCCTCCACCCTCCTTTCAGCATGGTCCCTTATTATGTACGGCACCCTCCTGTCGTCCCCCCATGGGTTCCAGGGGGCCCCGCAGTGCATAACTATCCCCACACCGTTGAAGGGCTCTATCGTGAAGTCGCCCATCATGGAAGGCCTCCCGAAGGCGTACTGGGCCAGCATATGGGTGAGCACCACGTTCACATGTGCCTGGCAACACCCGACCGTCCCCTGCTTCTGAAGCTCGGAGTTGCCCAGGCTCGGCCACACCATGTCCTCGGGCCTCGGGTCCACGACCAGGGACCTTATGTGGGTCGCTATGGAGGTCGCACCGTATTTGTCGATGAGGTTCCTCATAACGAGGTACATCCTCGCGGACTTCACGACCTCGGATTCCAAGGTGTCCTTCATCCCCTCGGCCTCCTCCATCCACATCCCCGCTATCCTCCTCGCCTCCTCCTCGTCCACATCCCGCACCTCCCCGTCCGAGACGATATCCTCCGTCCCCACC
>QMZU01000171.1 GCA_003663345.1 Candidatus Aenigmatarchaeota archaeon
ACCTAAAGCAACTACTTTTTCTTTCGAACTTCTTCCAGATGTTAAGCTATTAATTGCCGATTGTATCACTTCTGCGTCATCTACTCCTGCTTCTCCTTCAGCAATCTTCCTTCCTTTCCAATCTTCAGCAATTACTAAATCCCCTTCTTTGTAAACTATCGCAGAATAAGGTTTAATCAAAGAAAAATCCTTCAAAGCACCTGCAAACGGATCTCCTCTTGTTCTGGCTGGAACCTCAACCATGCCATCACCTCACATAGAGCACGTTAAGAACCTGGCTTGCTGAATCGGCAATAGCATAAAGCTCGTTAACGTTAACGTCGTTCAGCTCAACCTTTTCTCCTGCTGAAAGCTCGTGAACCTGATTTGTGCTGTTGCCTATGCTGATCTTTCCTGAGTTGCCCTTTGCAGCCTGGAGAACTATCTTCCTTGCTTTATGAGCGTTTGATGTAACCTGAACCTTTGTGGTTCCAACAGTCACGGTGAAAGCCTCAACAGTTCCTGAACTCTGTGGAAGTCCAACGTCCTCAGCCTTCAGCCTGACGTGCAAAGCGTTGGCAGTTTCATAGATCGCCTTCCAGTCTGAAGCTGCATCATCGTAGCCATAAACCTGTGCCTTCTCAACGACAGCGTTTATCGTTCCAATCGTTCCTGAAACAGGCAATCTTGTATTGCTGCAGTAAGCTTTGAATCCTGACTGTGAGATCCTGTCCCTTATCTCCTGCCAGACGTGATCCTTGCAGATGATTATGTATTCATAGAGATCCGCCATCAGCGTATCCGACTTGATGTATCTGCATGGATATTTATCCAATAGGTTCTCAACCGCCGTTGTGTAGCTTGTCGAAGTATAGATGAAATAACCCTCAACCTGCTTCAAAGCTTCCTTAATTTCCCTCAAAAGCTTAATCTGCTCGTCCTCCCCACTCACAATCTCACCTCCGGAAGAGTTTCAGTTCTGGCAAGTCTTGCCATCGTTCTCTCAGCTCCTGTAATCAAGCCAGATTTGACCTGTGTTTTGCTTTCTGGAGTAACAATTGGTTTTTCCGAGAGTAAAATGCTCTTAACTGTTGGTTTCTTACCTGGGCCAAGTTTCACAGCTTCTTTTGGGGATACTGTAATCTGTCCAGCCCCTTCTCCTCCTCCTGCTACACCCATAATTGCTGGGTCGAATAAGGTCCATAAGACCATCCCTGAAGTTCCAAACAGCAATCCTTTCCCCATTCTTGGCAGGTATTTCAAAGCTCTCCTGCCAAGACCAAGAAGTTTTGCTCCTACCTCTCTTGTTCCTGTTTTACTGATGAGAGATTCTCCTTCTCTTACCGCAGTTCTTTCAGCTACTTCGCCGGCCCCTCCTCCAAATTTTTCGGCAAAAGTCCTTCCTGCTGCTTCAACTGCTCCACCGCCTCCTCTTCTTTCAAGTCCACTTAGATATCTCCTCAGAAGTGCTCCGCCAAGAACTAATCCAGTAGCAGATTCAAGAACCGGAACAGCTTCTTTCCTAATGTTTAGAGTCTCGGCAATTTTATTCTGGATGTCTTCGAAAATATTTCCTCCTTCCTTTAATCCAAATCCTGAAGTCCATTTAAACGGTGATTCAGTAGTCTCTTTTCTTGGCCCTGTTGGAGTTGTGCCTTCTCCTCCTCCTTCTCTGATTATGTGGTAGTAGTAATGCACATTAACATCCTGTGGCCCTAATGGTCCTCCTGTTGAACTTTCACTCTGTCCTCCAACGAGATTAGGATCTAAAAGGAGTTTATTCCTGTCTGCCCATGCCGAGTAATCCTCATAAGCGTAAGGATCTTCTTCCTCTTCTTCCCTTCCAGTTCCTCCAGGCCAGCCGGAGAATAAGCCAAGACCTCCGGCTCTTCCCATCAGAAAGTAGAGCAGGAGCAGAGCTCCTCCTGCAAGCAGCCACTTCTTACTTTTTGAGGAGACCATAAGCAATCACTCCCATTCCTGCAAGCAGGATCAACCAGGAGAAGTCGAATCCTCCCTTTCCTTCATTCTTCGGAGTCCCCTGGCCGAGATCTCCGAGCATCCATTCAGGTTGATAGGGTAGTGTCATTGAATAGGGCTGATAACCTGCTTGCTGTTGAGATCTGAGCATGTTCAGATATTGTTTGTAGAGTTCCATCTCCTTTGCGGCATTCTCGAGCTGCTTTCTCTGCAACTCAACCATCTTTTCAGCCTTCTGAGTTTCAGTTTCAATTCCGAAAGCTTCTCTGATTTCCTTAACTCCTATGCTTCCAAGATGGGCAAATCCAAACAGGCCGGCTCCGGCAGCTAAAGGCTTACCTATCCACTTGCCGGCAAAACTCACGGCCGGCCTTACAGTTTCCCATAAGCCTGTTCTTTCTGCCAAGCTTACAATTGGCCTCTCAACCTCTCTTATCATCACAGGAACCCTTCTTATGACGTTCCTGCCGAGAGGAACCGCAAACCTTTCAAGAAACCCAAACATATCAATCCCTCCTCAAGAAACTGATCAGAATGAAAGCAGCAGCCATAATGGCTAATTCAAGGAGCTTATGCTCAACAACAAATTTCAACTTCTCCGGAGTGAAGAGATCTTTAATCATCGCTTCTTCCTCCTTCCTTTC
>QMZU01000172.1 GCA_003663345.1 Candidatus Aenigmatarchaeota archaeon
GTAGAGTGTCAGCCGCGTGTATTCAAGCCGAGCCAGTGGGAGAGGACAGCCATATCATTTGAGTTACCCAAGCCAGTGAAATACAGTGCAAAGGTATACAACATAGCAGGCAGGCTTGTGGATGTGATAGCAGAAGATATTGAAGGGAATGCAGGACAGAATGTAATATTCTGGGATGGCAAAGATTTAAAAAGCAGAACAGTGCCCAACAGGATATATATTATAGCCATAATCATAGAAGATGGAGACAAGATAGTGAAGAAGATGAAGACAGTGGTAGTTCTTGAAAAATAGTGCATCAGTGTTCAAGTGTTTCAGTGCTTAAGTGTTTCAGTGTTATAGTGTTCGGATGCAGGGGCTTGATTCCTGAATAGATCAGGAACAGGTTTATCAAGCCCATATTAACTTGAACAATAAGGTACTAAAACACTTGAACACTGGAATACTATAACACTTGAGCACTAAAATACTAATTCAAGGAGGTATTTGGATATGAGAGTGTTTTTAACAATTTTTGTAATTTTATGTATGCTGGTGTCTGTGGCAGGAGCAGATATACTTGAGACAGAGGAGATACCCACAAGTGTAAGAGCAGTTGGAATGGGAGAGACATTTGTAGGCATAGCAGATGATTCCACAGCAATAAGGTTCAATCCTGCAGGACTTGCCCAGATGAAGCATAGTGAATTGAGTGGTATGTTTGCACCAGGTTTATATGGCAGTGGATTGTATAGCAGTTATGTATCACTTGCAACACCGTTTCAGCGAATCAACACACTTGCAATTGATTGGCTTTACACAGGATTTAAAGAGGAGGAAGAATTCACTTATGGTGGTGTACCGGAATTAGGTTATGGTGAACATTTGATTTATCTTGCGTTTGCAAGGAGATTCAGAGAGAATCTTTTTGTAGGATTGAGTTTAAAATATTATAATGTGAACATAAGTCTTGATGGTGAGAATTGGGCAACAGGACAGGGGATTGGAGCAGATATTGGTGGTTTATACAGAATTTTTCCACAACTTTCAATAGGATTAACAGTAAAGAATGTATTGCCATTGAAAATAAATTATGAGAGTGGCAACCCCAATACAATGCTTAAACCATCAGTTACATTTGGGATAGGGTATTCACCAATAAAAAAATTAACAGTAGGGCTTGATATAAATGACACATTACATTTTGGTGCAGAATACTGGATATTAAATCTATTTGCAGTCCGTGCAGGAGCAATGAAAGGATTAACTTATGAAAGCAAAGACAATTTTGTGATAAATGCAGGCGGTGGGATAAGATATAAATTTGCACAGATAGATTATGCATATACACATAACCCTGATTTATTTGATACACACAGGTTTTCAGCAACATTTGCTTGGGGATATCATGCGTATTTAGTAGATGTAGTGAGTGCAAATATCAAAGATATGTTTGCCAGTTTATATAAAAGTTATGCGCAACAGGATGTAGCAAGAATTGTTGTAAAAAATAAGACAAAAAAGCCACTGGATGCAACAGTGGGAATATATATATCAGGACTTATGAAAAATGCTACAGGTAGAAAAGTTACATTACCACCCGGGATACCAACAGAAGTTAAATTACCGATAGTATTTTCAGAGGAAGTTATGGAAGTGAGGGACGATTTAACGAAGTCAGCAGAAGTGATAGTGAGTTATGAATATGAGGAGAGAAAATCAGAGGACATAACACCTGCGAAGTTTGTATTATATAACAGGAATGCATTTGTATGGGATGATTTAGATAAGATAACCGGATTTGTAACACCACAGGATGTAAAAGTAAAAGAATTTTCACGAGGAGTACTTCAGAGTATAGGTGCAGGGAAGATACGCGATAGATTTATTTCAGATAATTTTTATAAAGCAATGGCAATATTTGATGCTTTAGGTAGTTATGGTATGACATACATAACTGATCCGAATAGACCGTTCGCAATGACAAAGACAGCAAGTGCAATAGATTATATTGCATATCCTGCGGAAAGTTTAGCAGCAAAATCAGGAGATTGTGATGATTGTGTAGTATTATATGCCTCCTGTCTTGAAAATGTCGGGATTCCAACAATATTGATAGATGTGCCAGACCATATATTTATGATGTTTAATTCAGGTTTAACACCAGCAGAAGCATCAAGAGAACTTATACCAGATGATATGTATGTAGAAATAGGAGGCTATATATGGATACCAGTAGAGACAACGATGTATGGACAGGGATTTATGGCAGCATGGAAGGAAGCAAGTGAGAGTTTGAAAGAGTGGTTAGTAAAACAATCAGAAACAGATAAAAAGATATTACGGTTCTCTTATATAGAGGAAGCATGGAAAAAATATCCATCAGCAAGTATACCAAAACAGGAATTTGATATTATATTACCACTCAACAAAATGAAGAGGATGATAGAAGAAGATATTAATAAAATACTTGCAGAGAAAGATGAGAATTATATAGAAGTGCTGGAGGAATATAAGGAAAACCCCAATGATTCAAAAATTAACAACAAGATGGGGATATATTATGCAAAAAATGGGGTATACACTTTAGCAGAAAGATATTTCCAAAAAGCAATAAAAC
>QMZU01000173.1 GCA_003663345.1 Candidatus Aenigmatarchaeota archaeon
AAGGTGGATAGATTCTTCGGCAAGATGCCTGAGAACCTTCTCATGGTTCGCGGTGATGCCAGAGAGATCAAATTCAGAAAAAAATTCGACAGGGTGATTCTGGATATTCCGAACCCATGGGAAGCGCTTGAGAACCTTTCGGTGTTTCTGAGAAGAGGCGGTTTTCTGATAAACTACAGTCCAAACATCGGACAGGTGCAGAGAGTTGTGGAAGGCATGAGAGATTTCACGAATATCAGGACATTTGAAATCCTCGAGAGGGACTGGGTCATCGATGAGAGAAGAGCAAGACCTAATGAGAGGATGTTCGGACATACCGGATTCATAACGGTGGGTAGAAAATTATGAAGTGCTTGTTCTGTGACAGGAAACCCGAAATAAGGTTGAAGAGGCACAGAGCGTGGTTATGTAGGGATTGCTATCCAAAGTTCTTCGAAAGGCAGGTCATGCGGGCTGTTGAAAAGGAAGGAATGTTCTCACACTCGGATAGAATCTGTGTTGCTGTTTCAGGTGGTAAGGATAGCATGGGGCTTCTTCACTCCTTGAAGAAACTCGGCTACGATGTCACGGCTTTATTCATAGACCTTGGAATAGAGGGATATTCCAAAGAGTCGAGAAGAGTTGTTGAAGGGTACACCGAAAGGGAGGGAACACCACTCATCGTTTATGACCTGAAGAAGGAGAAGGGAAAAGGACTTCCCGAGATTCAAAAGAGAGGGAGAAGCCGGTGTGCTGTTTGTGGAATAATCAAGAGATATGTGATGAACAGAGTTTCTCTGGGAAAATTTGACGCACTCGCCACAGGCCACACACTTGATGATGCAGTGGTCTTTCTCTTTTCTGATACGCTCCAATGGAACCTTGAACCCATGTCCCGCCACCTACCTGTCCTCGAGGCAGGAGAGGGGATGGTCAGGAAGGTGAAACCTCTCTACAGGGTCACGGACCAGGAGACCCTTCTCTATGTGGAAACTGAAAGAATCCCCTACTGGAAGGGGAAGTGTCCGTATCAGGTGACATCAAAACAGAAACAATACAAGGAAATCTGGAACAGACTCGAAGAGATAACCCCGGGGATAAAGCAGAACTTCTACCTGAGTTTCCTGAGAAATATGATTCCTCACCTGAGGAGCGAGAAACCTGACCTGAAGAGATGTAGAGAGTGCGGAGGTCCCACCACCAGAGAGGTCTGCTCTTTCTGTTCACTCTTCAGTACTTCTCAAGGTCCCTGAGGATACTGTTTCCAAGCTTCTCCCTTATCCTTCTGTGAACCCCTTTACAATACTCTACAAAGCCCTTCCATTCCTTTTCCATCTTCTTTCCATACTCCTCGACGTAAGAGTAATCGCTTATATCGTGCCTGATCGGTGCTTCTGGAATCCTTTCAGGATATCCCATTGGAATGACAGCCACCGGTCTCAGATGCTCCGGAGCACCTACTATCTCCGAAACCTCCTCGTCATCAAATGCTCCTACCCAGCAGCTCCCTATTCCAAGGGAGTATGCCACCCGTAACATGTTCTGAATAGCCGCGGCTGTGTCCTGATAGGAGTACATCATTATTCCTCTTTCCCTGTACCTGCTCAAAAGGTTCAGATTACTGAAGACCACGAAAACCACAGGTGCATCAGCTATGAACATCTGCTCCCAGCAGGCCTCGGCTAATTTTCTCTTCCTCTCCTCATCCTGAACCACAACTATCTCCCAGTCCTGGACGTTACCCGCAGAAGGGGCCCACCTCGCAGCATCCAGTATTTCACCTATCTCCTCCCTGCCGATGGGTTCATCACTGAACTGCCTTACACTCCTCCTTCCTATAATCGCTTCCCAGAGTTCCATGAGAATATGATTCTTTCCAACCTATTTAAAAATCCATCACCAAATAGAATCTGATGAAATACAGGAGACTTGCCGAGTACTATGAACGCCTCGAGTCAACCACCAAAAACCTCGAGAAGATTGATATAGTTGCTGAGCTCTTCAGGGAAGCGAAGAAGGAGGACCTCGAGATTCTCGCACTGGCGGTGATGGGCCAGGTCTTCCCGGAATATTCAGAGCAGGAGATAGGCATAGCATCCAAGTTGATGAGAAAGGTGATAGCCTCAGCCTACGGGGTGAGTGAAGAGGAGGTTCTGAAGCATTACAGGGATTCCGGTGACCTGGGACTCACAGCAGAACACTTTGCAAAGAACAAGAGACAGAGAACCCTCGGGATGAGGGAGCTAACAGTTGAGAAGGTTTTCGAGAACATAAGGAAACTCCCGGAGATAACAGGTGCTCGCTCCCAGGAGAGAAAGATTGGAATAATAAAGGAACTTCTCGTCTCTTCCTCGCCCAAGGAGGCGAAGTACATAGTGAGAACAATTCTGGGTGAGATGAGGGTCGGTGTTGGTGAGGGCACCGTCAGGGATGCCATAGCAAAGGCATTCGGAGTCTCACCCCAGGTAGTGGAGGACGCCTATAATCTCCTCACGGATTACGGGGAGGTTGCCCTGATCGCTAAAGAGAAAGGAGAGGAAGGGCTAAAGAACGTCTCGCTCCAGATTGGTAAACCCATAAGGGTCATGCTTGCGGAGAGCGCATCCTCCATGG
>QMZU01000174.1 GCA_003663345.1 Candidatus Aenigmatarchaeota archaeon
GATGAGGTCTGTCTTGAGAAACTGGCTCCAGAGGGCGGCTTCCTGGGGCATTGCTCCTCCACCATTGGCTTTCCAGCTCTCCCAGGCCTTTTTGCTGTCCAGAAGGCGCTCCAGGAGAAAGGTGGTTAGCCACTCCTCAAAGCTCAGTTTGCCAATGGTGTCACTCTTTTCTCCTGGCACCTTTCGCCGTCGGGTTCCCTTTCCCAGCCTCTTCACCTGTCTTGCTCAGTCCTTCCCGTTGAGGAAAATTTTCCCTTATGTGAGGGTCCCTCGCAGGCTAAAACAGGCCAAATTTCTCAATTCTGTGCGTCTGGAGGCCTGTTCCGCTCTTCCAGCTCGGTTACTTTGAGGTAGAGGGGCTTGCCGGTCTCATGGAGAACCAGAACCGGCACCTTGTGCTCTTTCCTGGCCTTCTCCCTCACCTCCCGAAAAAGGCCAAACACGGCCATTCGCTTCCTCGACTTGATTTCAACGTACTCATTCCCGTCCAGGAGAACATCGGCAGAGGTGCCATGCCCGGAGTTCCTCCCAGAGAGGGGATTCCTCCGTCCTCCGAGCTTTCGAGCAACCTTGTTCTCAATCCGCTTCCAGCTCCTCGGCCTCATGATGCCAGCTTAACTCGCCGCTCGATGTCCACCGTGTCTATTCTGCCGTTCTTTATCAGCAGCACGATACGGCCGTACTTCAAGAGTTCGGCCAACAGCCGCAAGGATCCACTTTGCTCCAATAGTTTCCTCACCTCAGCCTCGTCCATTTCCACTTGGTCCTTTACTCACACACCACCCCGTAACCTCGCCTCCCGCATAATCCTGCGCGATAGCTCCCTGGCAAGCCGGTCAATGTCGGCCTCCTCCCGCACATGAAACGTGCCGCTGATATTGACCACAACGCCGGCCACGGCAGGCCTACGCAGAGGAATAATAGCTTCCGGCCCAGCTTCCCCTACCAAGGCCAGCGTGGGCCGAGTAACAATGCCGCCATATTGGAAGCGCTCATACCAGCCGTACTCCCTGTAAAGCTTCTCCATGTAGGCCGAGCCAGCGTGAGGACCACCTTTGGCTACAGCAGCCTTCACACCCTCGTAGATTGACTTCAGCGTGCCTTCGCCAATGGCCTTGCCCAGCATCTCCATGTTATGCTTGAAGGCCGATAGCTGGGCGCCAGCGTAGGCTGCGGGCGTATAGACCCAGCCTCCGCCGGCAGTAGCTGCAATTGGCTTTTCACCACCGACAATTCCAGCCACGGACTGTGTTATTTTGGCCCATGCCTTGGCGGCTTGTTCGGCGAGGTCTTTAAATTTGTTACTGAGAGTGTTAAGGCCCGAGATCAATGCACTGGTCGTTTCCTGCCCCTTCTTCTTTACAATCTCGTAGTACTCAATTATTCGCTTCAGCGGTATGCCGAGCTCATCCCAGTGGTACCGAACATCATCGATGCTCTTGCCCTGAGCGATGAGGTCGTTGATTATTTGCTCTCGTGTCTTGCCGGAGAGCAAAGCCCAGCCCCTCAGTACCTCATCCACCGTTAGCCCAGATTCCTGGAAGGCCCTGGCAGCATCTGAATACTGCTCCTGGAACCTAGCCCATTCTTGCTTCAGGTTCTCTAATGCTTCTTTTTGCCTCAAGTACTCCTCGGCTACCTCCCTGCCGTGCATCAGCTCAAGCCTGCGGTGGGACTCAAGCCGCTCTCTCCAGCCGTCAAGAGCCTCAGTAACTTCTTTGGTGGCTTCGGCCTGTTCCGTTAGGGCCTGGGTCATCCCCTCTATCGGCGGAATAGTGGCAGCAACTTGCTGCTGTGCATTGCTGACGCTCTGCTCATAGCGGGTCATTTCGAGCCGAACATCACGCAGGGCTTCGCTCTGGGCCTGTGCCGTTTGACCCCACTGCAAGTTGATGTTCCTCAGCTTGCTGATTATGCCGTCGCCCCAGCTATCGAGCCGATTTCCAAAGTTCCTCAGCTCCTCCAGGGCCTCTGAGCTCCATCGTCCTACCGACCCCGGCAGATGGCTGAGGGCCGACAGGAGCCCCTCAATGGGCTTTCGCATCCACTCAAAAGCGGTTCTGGCGAAGTCTCGCAGCTTTTCCACGAACCAGCCGAAGGCGTGCACCATAGCCTCTAGCGCGTTTGCGGTGTGCTGTCGGATGTTGCCCCAGTTCTCTACAAAAGCTACAGTGAGCGTACCCAGTGCTGCAATCAATATCCCTATGCCACTGCCGATTAAAGTTGTGCGGATTGACATCGCTAAAATCTGGATAGCCCTACGTACTGTTCCTAAGCTGAGCGTGAGTGCCCCAAGCGCCCCGACCACCCCCATAATGGTGGCAGTGAGCTGGGGATTCTTCTCAATCCATGAGGCTACTTTCTCAATGATGGGTAGGAGCATCTTGGCCATCTTTTCTAGAGCTGGCAACAAGGCTTGGCCCAGGGTGGCTGCCGTGAGTTGTATTCGATTGGTTAATTCTGCAAACCTGGTCGCAGGGTCTTTTGTCTTCTGAGAAAATTCATCAATTGCCCCGGTGGAGTTCTCAATGTTCTTCTCCAGCTCCTCGAACTGGAAGTTGCCTGAGCGGATGGCATCAACTAGTATGAC
>QMZU01000175.1 GCA_003663345.1 Candidatus Aenigmatarchaeota archaeon
ATGTCCTATATGGAGTGTTCCAGTAGGGGCGTAACCGATATAAGCGGTGGGGTGCTTCTTCTTCAGAACCTCTCTTAGCTCCTCCTCTGTCACAACCTCTTCCATGTGTCTGGTCACAAGTTCGAACCTGTCCATAGGACCACCAGTAAAATATTCTTGGTTAGGAATAAAAATGTTCCTCAAACTTTTTAAACAACTGAGGAGTATTTTACTAGGTGAAAAGATGAATACCCTCAGGTTTCTCGGTGCGTGCAGAGAGGTGGGACGCTCAGGCGTTCTCCTTGAAACCGGCTCTGAGAAGATTCTCATAGAATACGGGATAAAACTCAAGACACCTGAAGAGGGCGGAGAACCCAAGTATCCAAGAAAGGTCGGAACTGATCTGGACGGTATACTGCTCACCCACGCACATCTGGACCACTCAGGATTCATTCCATCTCTCTACCACCAGGGTTACAAGGGCTATGTTTATTCCACAGCCACAACCTTTGACCTCTCTCACATACTCTGGAAGGATACGGTTAAGCTGGCAAGACTCAAAAACCATACAATGCATTTCTTCAACTCGGACCTGAACAGGATGAAGAGGTTCGAGCACAGGGTAACTTACGGGCAGCAATTCGAGATAGAGAACTGCACGGTGGAGGTGCATGATGCCGGACACATCCCAGGCTCCGCATCACTCCTCATAGATACCGGAGAGAAGAGGGTACTCTACACAGGAGATATAAGAACAACAGACACACAGCTCCTCAAAGGAAGAATACCGAACTTCAGGGATGTGGATGTTCTGATAATCGAGAGCACATACTCGGACAGAATCCACCCACCGAGAGAGGAACAGGAAAGAGAGCTGGCCGACCGTGTCAGAGAAACACTCGACATGAACGGGATAGTTTTACTACCCGCGTTTGCCGTTGGCAGGAGTCAGGAGGTTTTGATGATACTTGATAAGTACAACATAGATGCGCCTATATACCTCGATGGGATGGCAATTGAAGCGACAGAGATTGTGCTGAAATATCCTGAATTTCTCAGGGACCCGAAAAGGTTGGAAAGAATGTATTCAAGAGTGAAGAAGCTCCGAAGCAACAAGGAGAGAAAGAAGGCAACGGAACACTCATCGGTCATAGTCACAACCTCCGGGATGCTGGAGGGAGGTCCAATAGCTTATTATATTGAAAGGCTCTACGACAGGAAGGACGTTTCAATAATCCTCACAGGCTATCAGGTGAAGGGAACGGTTGGGGAAATCCTCCTCAGAACAGGCAGGTATAAGAAAGAGAACCTGAACCTGAAGGTGAACTGCTTTTACGAGAAACTCGACCTCTCAGCGCACGCAGGAAGGGATGAACTCTTCGATTACGTGAAGACGGTCGACCCGGAGAAGGTTTACGTTGTCCATGGAGAGAACTGTGAGGGATTTGCTGCTGAACTCAAAGACGGTCTGGGTTACGAGGCATATGCCCCTAAAGCCGGTCAGTTATTTGAGCTTTGATTCTGTTAGCATGGATGTGAGCCTCCCTGATCGGTTCGGGTATCCCCCTTACCATGAAATCCTTTGCAACCTTTAAAGATGTCTCAACACTTATCTTGTGTCCTGGACTCACAAACACCTTACCGAGTTTGTATCCACATAACTCGGAACCGAGATAAACAGGAGAGGGCTCGCCACTACCAGCCTCACCCACCAGCAATGACTTTCCCACACCTATTGTTGGGATGCCGCTCTTCAGACCAACAAATGTGGCCAGCCCACACCTTCTTGGATGAAGTATACCGTGGCCATCCACCATGAGGATATCTGGTTTCATTTTAACCCTCCTGAGTGTTCTGAGTATGGGCGGCCCCTCTCTGAACATCAGAAACCCGGGTCTGTAAGGGAAAAGAATCCTCGTGACTGTGTACACTCTTTCGAGAATTTCAAAATCTCTGTTCATCAGAACCAGGGCAGATATGACATCATCTCCGATGAATGCCTGGTCAACACCACCCACCACTTCCACCTTCTCAAAATCATCTTCAAGTATTACCTTTTTCCCCATCTCTTCCTGGAACTTTTCAAGGTCCATAATTATTTAGGTGTTTATGAGAATAAACCTCTTATGATTCAGATAGACGGGAGCTATGGGGAAGGGGGAGGACAGATACTCAGAACATCCGTCGCCCTTTCCGCACTCACAGGCAAACCCGTTAAGATATACAACATAAGAGCAGGCAGACCACAGCCGGGATTGAGACCCCAGCATCTGAAGGGCATTGAAGCTGTAGGAATGCTCTGTGATGCCAAAATCAAAGGATTGAGTGTTGGAAGCGAGGTTGTTGAGTTTATACCAGGAGAATTGAGAGGTGGGAGGTTTTCCATGGATGTGGGAACAGCAGGTTCGCTCACACTCGTGCTTCAGGCGCTGATGATTCCTGTGCTTGGATTGAATGAAAGTATCGAATTTGAACTGAGAGGGGGAACAGATGTGAAGTGGAGTCCGCAGATTGATTACCTGAGATATGTTCTTCTTCCGCTTCTGGAGGAGCACGGGTACAGAGCAACAATAACACTTGAGAAGAGAGGATACTACCCGAAGGGAGGA
>QMZU01000176.1 GCA_003663345.1 Candidatus Aenigmatarchaeota archaeon
ATCAAGAAGGGTGTGGTTGCTTTTCACGGTTCAGTTGAGAGATGGAGGAATCCAATGATGCTTAACACAAAACTCTCCCAGAAGGAAATGGATGAGATGAGAATCGGCTGGGACCTGGTGATGGATTTTGATGCCATACCGCTCCTCGATATGGATGCCACCAAGATAATAGTTAAAAGAGTTCTGGAGTTTCTCAAGAGTTACGGGGTCGAAACCACCTCTCTGAAATTCTCAGGAAACCGAGGCTTCCATCTGATGATTCCCTGGGAGTCGTTTCCCAAAAAGATGCACTTCACTGAAGAAACAAGAAAGATGTATCCTGAACTTGCGCAGAAGATAATAGACTTCATACGTTTCAAGATTTATGATGACCTCAGGGATGACCTGGTCAAATGGAAAGGTTCCTGGAGCTCTTTGGCCGAGATGCTTGAAGGACACCCTGAGGAGATGAGTCCGTACCTTTTCGTGGATATTGAAAACAGATGGAGTTCAAGACATCTGTTCCGGTTACCTTACAGTATAAATGAAAAGACAGGTCTTGTGAGTGTGCCGCTTAGATTAAAGGATTTAAAGGACTTTGAAAAAGAGGATGCTAGGCCCGAAAAAGTGCGGGGAGTTATACCTTATCCGGAAATACCTGAATCCATTGAAATGGCGGAACTGATAGAGGATGTGGATTATCATTTCCGAACCGTGAAGGAGGAGAAGAAAAAAGAGGAAAAGAAAACACCCATGATAAGGGGAAGGATTCCGGAGGCTTCTTTCCCACCATGTATAAAGAATATAATGAAAGGTCTGAACGACGGGAGGAAGAGAAGCCTCTTCATACTGGTCAACTTCCTGAGAAAGGCAAACTGGAGCTGGGAAGAGATAGAGAAGAGAATCCATGAGTGGAACTCCAAAAACAACCCTCCTCTGAAGGATAATTATATTAATACCCAGATCAAATGGTTTAGCAGGCAGAACAGGAGTTTGCTTCCGCCCAACTGCGACAACCAGCACTTTTATGTTGACATAGGAATATGCACACCGGACAACATCTGCAAGTCCGTGAAGAATCCTGCCTCCTACCTCCTCAGAAAAGTGAGGAGGCCAAAGAGAAGAAGGGTGAAAAGATGAACGTCGTTGAGAAGTTCATACATGACAGGTTTCTTATAGTCGGGTTGATACTCGGTCTGGGTATAGGGATTTTTGTGGTCTCTCTGAGCCAGAGCTGGGTGTGGATGTGCGTTGTCGGCGAGACGAGAATACCGTACTGTGAAAATCCAATTGTCTTTCCGCTGTATATGGCGGTGATCGGGGCTGTGGCAGCGCTATGCGTTGAATACCTGGAGAGGCTTGAGAAGAGGCTCCTTGGAAAATAAATTATTTTGAAAAGATTTCCTGAGGACATGAGGGAGAAGAGAACCTTGGTCTAGAAGAGCAGATTTGATGAAGAAAAATTGAAGGAAATGGAAATCTGTACAGGAAAATCAAAAAGGAGAATTGAAATCTTCAGTATTCAACCGATCATTAAGGGTATTTATAAGATTTTCCAGAAAATAAAGTGATTTGGGCACCTGGTTTCTGTCGTACAGGAAACTTAGCTCGGTCTTTATCTGTACAAACTTCACTTTATTGTTTTTGAACGCGTCTGATATGTAATTCGGAACATTTTCCTCAATAAAGCTTTCAGGGAGTGCGCATCCTTTCTCAATATCATAGGATATCCACACGTCAAGCATTGGCTGGAAGAAAAGCGGAATAGGTTTCATATTATCCAGGTAAGGCCTGACTATTGCCCTTATTTTTCTGCCATCCTCGGGAACAAGATTCTCATACTCAAGTGCAGATGGCTCTATGTGAATCTCTCCATCAGGAACTTCTGAAGATATCCTTACAGGACCGATGGCAAAGGTTCTGGGGGTAATCTGGAAAAGCGCCATTGATTAGAATTATGTTTACAAAAGACTATAAAATTTAAGATTAAAAATAACCTTTTTATTCTTCATTTTCGATTCTTATTCTGTGGAAGAGAGTGTTATAACATACGAAACCTTCAGAAAATTTTCGAGAAGAGAGGTTAACAACGAGAAGCTCCAAGAGCTACCCCCCAGTTTCTACAGGGCATGCTCGGAGTGGTTGAGAAAAAAAGGGGAGCAACTTGACCCGAGAGACCCTCTGGCTGTTTATGAGATAGAGAATGCAAAGAAGGAGATTATAAAAATTCTTGAGAAGCGCGAAAGCAAGATCCTGAAGATGGCGGTGGATGCGGTAAGGATAAACGCCGCACCGGTGAATCTCACACCGGAAGAAAAAAAATTCTTTGACTCGGTTGTTGAGATTCTGAGGAGATTTAGGTCAGAGCTGATGGAGAGTGTTCTAAGTTCAAATTATCGAGAAGAGACTGAAGAAAACCTCGAAGAAAAAGAGCCAGAGAAAGAGGAATCAGAAGAGGGGGGGAGACTCGAAGAAGATGGGGAAATCGAAGAGACCAAAGAGCGGAAAAGATTCGAAATCGAAAAAAAGACGGATGGAATTCTTGTGAGGTTCGTGAAGGACCTCCCAAAATTCGTTGGACCGGAT
>QMZU01000177.1 GCA_003663345.1 Candidatus Aenigmatarchaeota archaeon
ACATCATCATCTCCTTTATATTCGGAACGCTCTTCAGCCATCTCTGAGGCTCCTCATACCCACCCATTTCAAAAATAACATAGCCTTCCTCGAACCCTCTTTTACGCAATTCCCAGAGAAGTTTATAAAGGTCAATTTCCCCCTTCTCCACTGGTCTGTGTAGATGCGCCGGTGAAGGGTGACCGCCGATATGAAGAACTCTCACGAGTTTCCCGGAGCCAGGGGGCATCTTCTTTATTTCTTCGATTAGGTCAACTCCGTGTCCTGCCAGATGTTCGAAATCTATGCACATGAACACATGAGGGTCATTTATCGCCTTTATCACATAGTAAACAAATCTCGGTCTGTAGAGCCTGTAGTAACCCCTGTACTGAGGACTTCTTGCATCAGGTGTTTCAAAAATAAGGTCCACTTTGTGCTTATCCAGAAGTTTCGAAACGTTTTTACAATGTCCCTGAAGGTACTTTCCAGCAACAGCATCCACAAGGAGGTCCTCATTTCCCTCATCCACGAGTGTGGTCGGTTTCTTGCCATTGCAGATATTCATCCATATTGAATCTTTTGTCTCGTACATAACCCATGCCACGATCATGTAGGCATCCCATTCACTCCCTCCTATATCCTCCTTTTCCATCACATAATCCTTCAGAACATCTTTCACCCTTTTCTTTCTCTCCTCAACACTCATCCCCCTTATGGTCTGCTCCAGTTCCTCAGGTTTCTTTCCCTCTTGGACAAGGGACTGCCTCACGAGTGTTATTTCAGTTTCTATCCCTATCTTTGAGAGAATATCCTCCACGTACCAGTCCAGAGCGAGCTTCTTCCTCCCTTTCTTCAACCACTCCTTTATCTCCTTACCATCAGGTCCCACCAGTTCGCTCCTCATTCTCCTGACTTCCCTCAACAATATAGGACTGGGGAGAATTGAGGTGTGAAAGAGTACGTACTCCATTCCGATCTTTCCGGCTATTTTGATGTACTCCTTTAAATCATCCTGAACCCTTTTATATTCAAATTTTTCAGCAGTTGTCATGGGAAGTGTAACATTCACCGCTCCATGCATCGCCAACCTCACACCTAAGTTCTTCTTCATATTCTTCAATTCCTCTATGTCATGGGGCGTAAAACTGCTCGGGTATTCCGCATCTATCTGAATTATCTCCGCACCCTTGAAGCTGACATTTACCGCTCTCTGGGTTATCGTCTCTCTTGCCACGGATGGTATGCCGCTTGAGACCCCTACCACGTACTTCTCCGGCTCCAGTTTCCTCCCTTCCTTTTCCAAACCGAGAAATTTCCTTATGTGTTTCCTGACCATAGGTATTACCTGGGACTTATTCCACCAAAGGTTTCTTTCATCCTTTCATATAACATGTCGACCTCTTTCCTTATCAAATCCTTCATGATCTTATCATCTCCAGGAGGTATGTGATACGGACCCTTCACACCCATCACATCTTTGAGCCATTTTTTGAAACCGGACCAGAAGTTTTCCACCATTCTATCCAGCCACGGTTTCTCCTTCTCCTCAGGATATTTCTCCTCCTCAGGTCTTCTCAGACCCTGCATCTCCTCAACCTCTCTCCATAACTTTTCATCCAGCTCTTTGATCTCCCTCTCCTTTTCGAGAATTTCGTCCCTGTTTGCAAGGTAGGCAGCATACTTTATCTTCATCCCCTCGCTGTGTATCCCTTCCTGAATAATCTTCCCGCTCTCAACAGTGATGTGCAGGAACATGTAAAAGGGATACCTGCCTATCTTCTCCCCGAGTTCCTCAGCGAAATGATATTCGTATGTGTTCCTGGCAATCAATTCAGGCGCTATTCCCTTCCAGGCATAAAGTTCGACCCCGGAAATGGATGTGCTGTAACCCTTTATCATAACAGGGTCATCAAGACGGGCAGTGCTGCTCTCACCGATTTTTATCCTGTAGAGCGCCTTCAGATAAGGTTTGACCATCTCCTTGTACTGCTTGAGGGTTGCTTCTCGATTATTTAGCTGCTCCTGAAGCATCCTAACCTTATCAATAACAGCCCTTCCATAATCCCTTTTCCACTCCTCATAGAGTTTCAGCTTATTCTTCAGCACCTGTTTCTCTCCTTTCGAGACCTTCAGTTTGTCTATGTCCCCTTCTGTCTTCACCTTGTAGAAGTCCGCAACTATGGTCGGGAACCTTCCGGAATTCGCGAGATTTAGAAGACTCATCTCATTATGTCTGTCCACGAGATCGACAAAATCACTCTTCAGTATATCCTCATCCCCCTGTTCAAAATGTTTCTTCACCCTTTCCAGTACCCTCAAATCATGCTTCAGCAACTCTATATCCCTCCTCATGGCGTTTATGGTCTGCATCAGCTGTGAGACGCGGTTCTCGGTAGCCTGCAATCTCTGCATGATTATGGTGTGGTATTCGCTGGTTGGGTGTATCTCAAGCCAGTCGTTGTATTTCTTGATCGTGAATCCTCTTTTCTTCAGTATCCCGAGAAATTTCAGATATATCTTGGTTGAGAACCCCACTCCGCCACGCACCTGGAACTC
>QMZU01000178.1 GCA_003663345.1 Candidatus Aenigmatarchaeota archaeon
GATATTTTAATGCGATAAGAGAGCTCGCTGGAGCAAGATCCCTTTACAGGCAGGACATCCCGGAGAGACTGAGAATTATCAGTGAATATTCTCCGCGAAATCTCTCGGAGGACAATATCATAGAGCTATCCAGCCGTGTTGAATCGACACGTCTTCCCGTTTTACTTGAACGACTTGAAGCACCATTCTCCGGAAATCCTGAAGATCAGCACGCGGTTGATGCTCTTTTCACAACATCCATGTTCGGTACCGGTGTTGATGTCTCAAGACTCAGTCTGATGGTTGTCCATGGTCAGCCAAAAACGACGGCCTCCTACATTCAGAGCACCGGAAGGGTAGGAAGAAGCCGTGCTGGACTTGTTGTCACATTTTACAGAGCTACCAGACCAAGGGATATGAGTCATTATGAGATGTTTTGTGGATATCACTTAAATATGGAGAGATTCGTCGAAGCGGTCACGGTCGCACCATACTCTCCCGGTACTCTTGAAAGATGTACAGGTCCAGTTGCCGTTGCAATTCTGAGAAACATGTCAAGAACAACTGTTGAGTGGCACAGAGAAGATTCAGCAGGGAAAATGGCTTTTCACATTCATTCAGAGGAGGTAAAGAATCTTCCCAAGATTTTTGGAGAAAGATCAGAAAATCAGCCACCATTTCGAAGGCCTGAAAGATCATCTGTTGAAAGACTCGTTAATTCAGAGCTTGAGAGATGGAGGAATATAGCACAGCAGGTTAGCAACAGGTTGAAATACGCTGAATATTGGGCCCCCCGCAATCCTGTAGTGCTTGGCGATCCCCAACATCGCCACAGAGGTCTTCCCGTCGTTTATGAAAATGCTCCCAATTCACTGAGAGATATAGAGGAAACAACAGGTTTTGATACATGAGCAGGTGATATTGATGGTGCAGCATATAAGGAGAACACAATTCGTGATAACATATGGACCTGGAGCAATTCTAGAAGGGCAACATGGAGCACGGATAATTCTATCTCCAGATATCGGTTTGTTCTCACATGGAAGAGATCCCAAGGATTTTGAAATCACGGATGAAAGAATGTCAAAAGGGCTTCTTGGCGGAAAAAAGATTTTCAGACTTCCTTCCAATGCAGAACTCGGGTATGATGACTCACGTGCAATTTATAAGACCGAGATATTTCCAGAATGGAGAATATGCTCAGAACACTGGCTTCTTTTCAGGTGCACAGATGGGTGTCCCGAGTGTTTCAGGGAAAAAGGAGGTTTAAAGGAAAAAGACATGTGCAAATCTTGGGATGCAATAAGATTCGTACTGGCATGCTCTAATGGCCATTTGGATGATGTTAATTGGGACTATGCTGTTCACATGAACAGAGGTGGAAAATGTTCATCAGGGGATTTTCCCAGATACTATCATTGGGAAACACATGGCAGTGCTCTAAGAGATGTGACCATACGCTGTCCTCTTTGCGATTCTGAGGTGAATCTGGGGCGTCTCTACCGTAAGGAAGACTGGCGATGCTCTGGAAGGTTACCGGAAAAGAATATCCGAGAACCGTGTGACAGAAATGCCATAATGATTCTGAGGCAGGCTTCCAATCTGAGAATACCTGAAATTATTTCACTTTTCACAGTACCTCCGAGATACACAAAGCTCCATCTTCTGCTCGAGACTCCGGCTGTCAGGTCCGTATTATTAATGCTTGAGATGGACAAGAAAGTCCCGAAAGAAAAAGAGGAACTCGAAAGATATCTCAGAAAACTTGTCGAGAGCAGAAGTATAAAGGAGGATGTGTTCATACAAATACTGAGTCATCCTTGGGAGGAGATAGAACAGGCAATTAAAGATATTCTCACCTCAGAGAAAAAAGAGGGTTACAAGAATCTTTTGCTTGAAGAGTTCCATGCCTTTATTGATGCTTCGATCCACGGAGCACCACCATACAGGGCACCGCCCTTTACATCACCTGTGGTTTTTGAGGTACCAAAAAACAGCATAGAGAAAGGGATCAAAAGTTCAAGTGGTCGATTATACAGAGTTGTTCCCGTGACACGTCTCAGAACGGTCATTGTACAGAAAGGTTACCGGAGAATAGATCCAGAAGGAAGGGTCGTTGATATATCTTTCCGCGACAAAGGGGGGGACGATTGGTATCCGGGAGTTGAACTTCTGGGTGAAGGCATTTTTGTTATGCTTGATGAGAACGATGGATTCCATCCAACAGTGAAAAGTGATGCATGGGATAAATGGATGAAATGTCATGAGACTCCTCCTAAGACATATTCAGAATTTCTTTTTGATGAACGAAAGTACGATCTTCTTCATCCCGTATTCGTCTGGTGGCACACTCTTTCTCACCTTCTCTTAAGAGCAGTTTCCATCGATTCAGGGTATTCCCCCGCCTCCATAAGAGAGCGTGTCTACATCGAAAAAACAAAGGAAGGTGTTCGGGGAGGTTTGATTCTCTACACCGTGCAACCGGGGGAAGGTACCATGGGTGGTCTGATATCGCTCGCGAAAAGATTTGGAAAACTTCTAGAAAGGGCTGTTGAAA
>QMZU01000179.1 GCA_003663345.1 Candidatus Aenigmatarchaeota archaeon
AAGTGATAGAATGGAAGATGTGACCCTTTTAGCCGAAAAAATATCGGAAAGGTCTGGACTGCCTCTGGAGGAGGTTCTGAAGAGGATTAAAGATAAGAAGGTTGAATTCTCCGGATTGATTTCAGCAGAGGGGGCGGCACATATAGTGGCGAAGGAGCTTGGTGTGGAGCTTCTCAAGAAGGAGGAGAAGAGGTTAAAAGTTTCAAGTCTTGTCCCGGGGATGATGTCCGTAACGCTCAAAGGTAAGATCGTGAGGATTTTTGAGCCGAGGACCTTCTCAAGGGAGAGTGGTGAGGGTAAGGTGTGCAATCTTTTGTTAGGGGACGAGACTGGTGTTGTGAGAGTCTCACTCTGGGATGATCAGGTGTCATGGATTGAGGAGGGGAAGGTGAAGGAGGGAGATGTCATAGAGGTCATAAATGGCTATGTCATAGAGGATAGTTATAGAGGTGCACCGGAGCTGAGAATCGGGAAGATGGGAAAGATAAAGATAATAGATGAGGAGATGGAAGTAAAGGAGGGGGCTGAGCCGGCTATCAATGTGAATGAAATAAGGGATTTGAGAGTTGGAGCTTCCGGAAGGATAAGAGGTGCGTTGGTTCAGATCTTTGAAACCAAACCCGTGTTCAAGGTATGCCCGGAGTGTGGAAAGGGGGTTGAGGATGTATGTGAGGAGCATGGAAAGTCTGCGTACAGAATGGTTGTGTCCGGTGTTATGGATGATGGAACCGGAAATATAAGGGCAGTTTTCTTTGGCGAGGATGCCGAGAAGGTGGCTGGTATTGGTGCAAATGATGTTGGTGATGATGTGGGGTTTGTTCGGTTCTTTGAGAGGTTAAAGGAAAGGGTCGGTGAGGAGTTTGTTGTGAATGGAAGGGTGAAGGTGAATAAATTCTTTGACCGGTTAGAGTTCATAGTGAATGGTGTTGAAAGTGTTGATGTTTCGGAAGAGATAAAGGCATTGGTGGGTGAATTGAATGGCTGAGATTGAGGATTTGCCGGGTGTTGGTGAGAAGACCGCTGAGAAATTGAGAGAATGTGGTTATATAGATTTGATGAGTATAGCCGCTGCATCACCAGGAGAGCTCTCCGGAAAGGTTGATATAGGCGAGGCAACAGCTGCCAAAATCATAGAGGCTGCTCGAAGAGAGTTGAAGATGGGATTTGAGACAGCCGAGGAGCTTATGAAGAGAAGGGAGAACATCGGGAAGATAACCACAGGTTCGAAGAATTTTGATGAACTGATAGGCGGTGGTATAGAGACGCAGAGTATCACAGAGGTTTATGGAAGTTATGGAAGTGCGAAGACGCAGCTTGCGCTTCAGCTCGCGGTGAATGTTCAGTTGCCTGTTGAGCAGGGAGGGCTTGAAAAGGGATGTGTGTTCATAGATACCGAGGGGACCTTCAGACCGGAGAGAATCGAGCAGATGGCAAGAGCGCTGGACTTGGACCCGAAGAAGGTAATGGAGAATATATATGTTGCGAGGGCGTATAATTCGGATCATCAGATGTTACTGGCTGAGAAGGTTGGGGAGATGGTGAAGGAGAAGAACATTGGGTTACTCATTATAGATTCGCTGACAAGTCATTTCAGAGCGGATTACACGGGCAGGGGCACACTTGCAGAGAGGCAGCAGAAGTTGAACAGGCACCTGCACACACTTCAGAGAATGGGGGATATAAACAATATGGCGATATTCGTGACCAATCAGGTGATGGCAAAACCGGATATCCTCTTCGGTGACCCGACTGAGGCAATAGGTGGTCACATACTCCATCATGCTGCGGCTTTCAGAATCTATTTAAGAAAGAGTAAAAAGGAGAAGAGGATCTGTAGACTCGTTGATAGTCCTTATCTTCCGGAAGGGGAAGCTGTCTTCGTTGTTGTTGAGGATGGGATAAGGGATCCCTAAATAATATCTTTCTCGGAGACTATGACGAAGTCTCCAACGGATTTAACAGCAGAGAATGGTATGAGATATCTTCCCTTTTCATCCTCCTGTATCTGCATCTCGGCCGCGTGTTTGGTCGGGTCTGTGAGGATTATGTTCATGAGCTCTCCGCTTTCCGTTATGAAGCTCACATCACCGACGACACCGAACTTGCTTCCGCCCTCCTCACTGACGACTATCTTACCGATCAATTCCTTTCCGTTCAGTTCGGATTTCCTCAAAATATCACCTTTTCTAAATATCGTGTATAATGTTTAAATACTTAAAGGAGTGTGATGAGCCCACCAGAAAATGTTGCAAGAAGGTTCACATGGGATTTTGAGAGATACCCTCTTCTCTCAAGGGTTGCTCCAAGGATCGAGTCTATCTGGCATCCAAGGAAACCAGCTATGAAGACAAGGAAGAAATTGTTAAGGTTCAATTGAAGAAGGAGCACACCCAATGACGCTATGGCAAGGGAGCCGGCCGCAGCAGCGAGTGTTCCGAGCAGGGATACTGCACCATCCGTTCCCGGAACCTCTTCTTTGAAGGTTATTATTGACCTTGCTTTTGGTGAAAGTACACCTATCTC
>QMZU01000180.1 GCA_003663345.1 Candidatus Aenigmatarchaeota archaeon
ACAAGATACATGATTGTAATCTATCCACGTAGGAAAAGGCATGGTTGGGGGTACCCTGAAGCCATCCTTTCACCAAATGATATCCACCTCTTTGATGCTCAAAGTGAGAAACAGATTTATATTGGATAGATTCCTATGGAGCGTTGGCGCTGGTTATTAGGAATTGCTATTTTTTTCGCTTCCATCTTTGGACTTTTTAAGTTATTGGAAATATACCTCACTCCTTTATCAGATTTTAATCAACGAAAAGAACTTATCAAGCTTCTAGTACAAATAATTAGGTGGAGCACTTTTCCTCATCGGCCTGTACCTTACGTGGCGACGTATTACGGCTACAGAAAGGAACGTAGAGCTTGCGCGGGAAGGTCAGACCACCGAACGTTTTACTCGAGCGATTGAGCAGCTTGGAAGTAACAAACTCGAAGTCCGTTTAGGAGCGATCTATGCCCTCGAACGGATTGCCAAAGATTCTGAAAAAGACCACTGGTCAATCATGGAGATTCTAACTGCTTATGTTCGTGAAAATGCTCCGTGGCCATTAAAAGGAAAGTTTGGGAAAAAAGAACAACATGCACCTCCTCCCACTGATATTCAAGCAATATTAACTGTTCTTGGACGACGCACAAGAACATACCGGAAAGGGGAAGATCAACCCATTAACTTATCGTGTACAAACCTCCAAAATGCGGATCTTCATGATGCACACTTAGAAGGGGCAGACCTCCTTGGTGCTAATCTCAAGGAAGCATGGCTTGAAGGAGCTCATTTGGAGGGAAGTTTACTTTCTGACGTTAACTTGGTGGGAGCAAATCTCATAGGAGCCCATTTGGATGACGCAGACCTTAGGGGAGCTGACCTAGCATATGCTGACCTCAATGATGCCCACCTAAAAAGGGCGAAACTTGGTGCAAACTTGAAGGAGGCAAAACTACCGAGAGCCTATTTGCAGGACGCTGATCTTAGAGGAGCCGGTCTGGAAGGAGCCGTTCTCATAGAAGCTCATTTGGAAAGGGCAAAGCTTGGAGATCACCCTGAGTTTCCGAAAATTAAGGGGGCCCGGTTGGTAGGGGCGGACCTCTCAGGAGCTCATATGGAAGATGCCGACCTTAGTGGTGCCCGTCTAGAGAACGCAATCCTTGTAAACTCCTACTTGAAAAAAAGCGAATCTAAGGAATGCCCACCTGGAGGGAGCCAATCTCCAACGAGCCGACTTAGAAGGAGCTGACCTTAGAGGAGCCCATTTGGAGGGAGCTGACTTGACGGGAGCTACCGGCCTCACTAAAGAGCAAATTAAATCAGCAATGATAGATGAGAAAACATGTCTTCCAGGTTATTTAAAGAGCTCCGAAGAAAGGAAAGACTGACGTTCTATAGGATTGTGTTAAAGTTAGCATGTTATAGAAGTGGGCAAAACAGGAAGAAGAGATAGCCAAGAGATAAGATGAATTTCTTCAGAAAAATAAGATTAATTTTCAAAAAAATAGGGGCAATTGCATCAGGTAGGATTCATCATATAAACAAAGTGTGCGCCCCTGAGGCTATCAAGCTGTTCCGGCGCATTGAGAAGTTGCCTATGCCTTATTCGTTGCTGTTTCACTGGCTCATGGTGCAAACATATGCGTACTTCGTAAAAAGTTTCACTACGGGTATTTTCTCCCACTTGGTTAAGAAGTTAAATGTGGACCTGACACAGAAGTTGTTCGGTGTTTACCTTTGCTACGCCACCTGGATATTTACACAAACGGGAGGATTCAAGGATTTCACAACAATGTTTCCTAATTTCAATGCTACTGACTTATACTCCGCTCTATTTGAGCTCACGCCATATGCCAAGAAAATCAAGAAACAAATTGACGAAATATCTGACAGGGGAGGAAAACCAGCTATTATGTTGCCGATCTATGTGGAAGAAGTCATCGGCGATAAAGCCAAAGCCCAAAGTAGTAGCCATTATTTACTTTATGGGCTCCATTATATGGAGTTAATGCACCACACACTTCGTCAGATCTCTGAAGATTTAACTAAAGGAAGAACTGGTAAGGCTGAATGAGATAAGAAATATTCACTAAAACTAAAAACAAATATGGTTATGTCTCTGCATTTGGCAGAAGATAAGACGCCCATTAAATGATTGCAACGGACGTCTAAAGGCCGCTATTGAATTTTGGTCGTTCAGCAGTGCAAATAAGGAAGGGTAATTGTGAAACTATTTGACATACTCCTTGGGCGTGTAAGGGATCCGGCGGAAGAAATCCGTCGGTTTGAAGAAGTAATCCGGTTGCACGAGGATCAACTTTTCGGCATCACGCTCTATTTACGAGGCATAGAATTCTTGTATTCTGACAACCCAGAGATTTAAAAATAAATCGCCAGAGTTTTCAGAATATCAAGGCTCGGGCAGAAGCGACTATTGCAACAGCAAAGTCGCTGCTTCAGGAAGTCAAAGAAGATCCCTCTAAGGTAAAAAAACTTAAGCGGTTCACATTCCCTCCAATAAGTGGACATCCCATGCTTGATCAGAT
>QMZU01000181.1 GCA_003663345.1 Candidatus Aenigmatarchaeota archaeon
GTCCACCATTGAATCCCTTCGCCTTCGGCGAGCCCGCTTGGATCCCCACCCAGAGGTAAGCCCTTCCACCTGCGGTGGAACCCCTTACCATTCCCACCCAGGAAGATCGTGAGATTCACCAAAGTTTAAATACATGATTCCGATTAGATATAAAAGATGGACCGGTAGCTTAGCCTGGTTAGAGCGCTACGCTGATAGGGACTCTCAGAGACGTAGAGGTCAGGAGTTCAAAAACAAGCCCCCTCGCCTTCGGCGAGCCCGCTTGGATCCCCACCCGGGGATGGAGAATCTCCTCCGGTCCACCATTCAAGCCCCGCTTGCCTGACGGCGAGCCCGCTTGGATCCCCACCCAGATGGATCGCGAGCACACTCCGTGATGCTTATGAGGAGTATCTTCTGTATACTGGTGAAAGATGGAAAAATCCTCCTCACAAGGGACGGGATGAACTGGAGTATTCCGAATACACGTTTCAATCCACAGGATTATGAGATAGAGGTTGCCTTCCGGCTGCTTGAAGGTATCGGAATAGAAAGAAACGAGGCAGAACTTGTAAGAGAGTCAGGTCCATTCCAGCTGGACGGCACACTGACATTCGTGATGTTCTTCATAACCGAAAAGGACCCGGATGTTCGGGATTTCATCTGGGCCGAACCGGAAGAATTGAAAAGATTTAAAACCATACCTGATATAAATCAAATACTGGAACTAAGCCGAGGTAGCTCAGTGGTAGAGCGCCACGCTCATAAACACGATTTTATGAGATAGGAGCCCTGTGGGGCTGTGACTGAGAAACGTGGAGGCCGTGGGTTCGAAGCGGTTCCCGTTACGGAGTAAGGGAACGAAACCCTTCCGAATCAGGTATAAGGCAAGGGTCAAGGAACACCCACCCTCGGCACCATCACCTATCCCTTTCTCCTCTTATGAACTCCTCAAGCATCTCCCGGGCCCTGAAATCCGGGATCTGTTCAGGCGGATGCTTCATGAAATAGGCGGATGCAGAGATTAGAGCACCCCCAATACCCCTGTCCAGCGCTATCTTGGCACATCTTATCGCATCTATCATAACCCCTGCGGAATTCGGCGAATCCTCAACACTCAGTTTCAGTTCGATCTCAACAGGAACATCCCCGAATTTCCTACCCTCGATCCGTATGTAACACACCTTGTTATCCTTCAGCCACGGAACAAAGTCGCTCGGTCCTATGTGAATATTCTCCTCATCCAAACCTTCATCCATCATGCTCCTAACAGCCTCGGTTTTGCTCACCTTTTTCGTCTTCAACCTTGCTCTTTCCAGCATGTTGAGAAAATCCGTATTGCCGCCGAAGTTCAGCTGGTACGTTCTCTCAATCTTAACTCCGCGTTCCACAAGAAGTTCTGTCAGAACACGGTGCACAATCGTGGCTCCAACCTGAGATTTTATATCATCTCCTATCACAGGAACTCCTGCTTCCCTGAATCTTCTTTCCCATTCCAAATCAGATGCGATGAATTCCGGAATGGCATTCACAAACGCAGCACCTGCCTTCAGAGCCGCTTCAGCATAATGCTTTGTGGCGCGATAACTGCCCACAGGCATGTAACTCACCAGAACCTCCGCACCACTCTCATTCAGAACCTCTGTAACATCTTCACCCTTCTTTCCACTGACTCTGAATGAGATATCGTCAGGATATTCCCTCATATGTGCTGCCACCCCATCCAGCACAGGACCCTTCTGCACCACCACACCGGTTTCCGGAACGTTTCTACAAAATGTCTTTGTACAGTTGGGTCTGGCAAATATTGCCTCACTCACGTCCTTCCCGACCTTCCTCTCGTCCACATCGAAAGCTGCAACGATTCGAATATCCTTTATTCTGTATCCACCCAGAACATTATGCATCAGACCCGGCACAGCCTCCTTTTCATCCACATTCTTGTAATACTCTATCCCCTGAACAAGGGATGAAGCGCAGTTGCCAAGCCCTGCTATGGCCAGTCTTATTTTTCCCATAAGCTCACTTTTACAGTATTGTAAAAATTACTATTTATATATTTCACAGTACTATAAAAACTATGCAAAGACCCCACGAGAGACTGAAAAGAAAGATAGAAAAGGAGAATCTATGGCTGTTCATCCTCTCCGTTCTTGAGAGAAACAACAATCTCACAGGAGCGGAGATAAAACAAAGACTTCTGGAAGATTTCTCTCTCAGAATCGGCACGGTCACATCCTACAAAGTCCTTTACCTCTTGGAAAGGGGCGGATACGTGAAGAAGGAGAGAAACAAAAAAACATATTCGATAACCATTGAGGGTAAAAAGGAGTTAAAGAGAGGTACATCCCTTCTGGGTGAATATAACAGAATTCTGAAGCACAGGATAAAGGTCAAAAGAACCTAAAGAACTCTAACCAGAATCAGATAGAGCAGATTCAACAAACCCTCCACACCAGCCAGGAGAGCCATGTTCTTATTGCTACAGAATATTATCGTTATGGCTCCTATCATTACCACCCCACAACCCTCAAC
>QMZU01000182.1 GCA_003663345.1 Candidatus Aenigmatarchaeota archaeon
CAGGAGAGCCATGTTCTTATTGCTTCCGAATATTATCGGTATGGGTCCTATCATTACCACCCCACCACCCTCAACCGACCTGCTCTCAGAAAGGATACCTACCATTACCAGCAACATCCCCACGAATATCAGGATTATTCCCAGTATCAGAATCTCCTCCATAATATTAACTGATTGGCGAGAATTTTTATCCTTTCCGCATCCAAAGATTTAAGTGCTGAAGAGAACATCTATATATGAACCTCTCATTACTCTTCTTTTACAAGAATGAAGCCCTGGAAAGAAGAAACCTGCTGAGGATAACCTTCAGAATCGGATTCATATCACTGATGATATATCTGAATGCCATGTTCCTATTCTTTGTCCTCTACTTCGAAAATCCTCTGATGCTCGTGGTGCTCCTTTTCTGGTCCCTTCCTCTGATGCTCTTCTGGATGCCCGTAACCCACTATCTCCTCTTCCAGGGTTTGGATAACAAAAAACCCATCTGGTTCTTGGAGCTGTGCATACCATTCTTCGGTTTCTTCCTCGCGCTCGGGCATTATCTCTGGGTGAGGTCTGAGGAGGTTTCAGCCGAGGAGTACGCTCTCAAAAGATACCAGACAGCCCTATTCGGTAAGGTGAAAAGAGCAACCAGAACAAAGAGAAAGAAACGTCATGCATAGCCAGGAGGTCTGTATTTTTTATATACTTCCATCCGGAGTTTGCTTATTCTCTTGTTTATTTCTTTCTCGTAATCGCTCAATTCATAGCCGAATTCCACAATCACGGGAACACTTCCCGGACCAACACTCACATCCATTTTCTTCCTGACTTTTTTCTTCTTCTTTGGAAAGGTGCTTGCCTTCATCTGCGCCTGATGGAGAGCATCCATCAACAGGTCATACCTGATATCATTTATAATATCGATTTTCTTTATTATAATCTCAAGTTCATCGAGTTTATTCATTATGAAACGATACTTCTCTTCAGCACTCATAACAGAATTATGGTTTGAAATTATTTAAATCCTGACAACCCCGCGGCAGAGCTTGCACCCGAATTTCTCAAGACATCTTATACATACCCTAGCTCCACAGACCTGGCAGGTGTAAAGGTCATCAACCCTTTTACAGCTCTGACACAAACCCTTCACGAAACCACCTAATCCTTCGGTATCTCAACCTTCGAGAGCAGGTCCACATACTTCTCCAGCCTTATGAGCTCCTTCTCCAGAGCATCTATTATCTTTCCCACTTTTTTCCTCTCTTCAGGACCAAGCCTTTCCAGCTCTTTCTTGTATCCCTCGAAATCATCAAAAGAGTCCTGTATCTTCTTTTTGATCTTGAGGAGAACAGCATTCTTGAGAGCCCCGAGCAGATCACCCTCCAGAGAGACATATAATTTCCTGTCACCTTTCTTCCTGAACCTCTTTATCACACCTATCAGTTCAAGAAGGTCAAGGCTGAGGGAGATATTGGATGTGGAGTAACCGGTCCTTTTGGCAAGTTCCTGAAGCGGGAGGGATGAACCATTGACCAGAAGCGCGGCTATTATTCTGCCGTGAACTTCTGAATATCCAAGGCTTGAGGCCATTTCAGTAAAGGTTCTGTATATCTTCTCCTCTATATCCTTCCCCACAGGAGCACCCAATAAATATTAGTAAAACTTAAATATTTAAAACTTTTAAAAAGTATTAAAAGTTGTGGGTGGTTATTTGAAGATTCCTCCTGAACTCAGATCTCTGTTGAAGAAGGATATGAGACCGCTCAGATTAATCAAGACACTCTGTCCTGAGTGTGTTGAGGAGAAGAAATGGGACAAGATGAAGATAAACGGTCTTGTATATGAGAAGGGGGGAAAGGTTTTTCTTCTGAAGAACTGCGAGGAACACGGTGTGACCGAGGAGGTCTATTACGAGGATTACGAGATGTACAAGAGGTTCAGCCGATACCGGGACCCTGGGATCAAGATAAGAAATCCAAACATAAAGAAGAACCCTGCTGAGATAAACTGCCCCCTGGACTGCGGTCTCTGTTCCATGCATCGGTCACACACAGCTCTGGGAAACATAGTTGTCACGAACAGATGCGACCTGAGCTGCTGGTACTGTTTCTTCTATGCAAAGGAGGGCGACAGGGTTTACGAGCCGAGCCTTGAACAGATAAGAGATATGCTGCGTTCGATGAGGGATGAGGACCCGGTTGGCGCGAATGCCGTGCAGATCACAGGCGGTGAACCGACCATAAGGGATGATATAGTGGAGATAGTAAGGATAGCTAAGGAAGAGGGTTACGATCACGTTCAGTTCAACACCAATGGCATAACCTTTGCCATGAAACCGGAGCTGGTGAAGACCCTGAAGAGAGAGGGAGCGAACGTTGTTTACATGAGTTTTGACGGTGTTGACCCGAAGGCCAACCCCAAGAACTACTGGGAAGCGCCCCTTGCGATACAGAACTGCCGTGCGGCCAAAATGAACATGGTACTGGTTCCGACCGTGATACGCAGCATCAACGACCATCAGCTCG
>QMZU01000183.1 GCA_003663345.1 Candidatus Aenigmatarchaeota archaeon
AATCCATCGTTATATTAGGTTCTCCATTTATGGATATTAATGCAGGTTGAATATTACTTATGTCGTTTACACTAATCTCTAGGAAGATAGATTCTCCCAATGTGACTTTATCAGGTTTTTCAATAAACTCTATAACAGGTGGTGATAGGTCAACGCTAAATGAAACAAATGTTTCATTGACGTTTCCATACATATCTATAGCAACTATTCTTAGTAGATGATAACCCTCACTAAAATTAAAGACAGTTGAGATAACGTTACAGTTTTCACAGGACAAAATGGGTGTTTCTATCTCCTCTGTACCATTTTCACTATCTTCATTACATATTACAACTAAGGGTTCTTCGTAAACAAAAATATTTCCCTGTTCATTTAAAGAAATCTCTATTGGAACAAGAGAAGTGGTATAAGTATTTCCACGAACGGGAGAACTAACAGTGATTGTAGGTGGTATAAAATCTCCTAACCAATTTATAACTTTTTCCATTACTAAGTTTCTATCCTCTTCATTGCTAATTGCTTCAAAGCCAAAAGCAAAATAAACGACTTTGTATATACCTGTATCGACTCGAATAGCACCTATTTTTTCATCAATATAGTCTTCAACTAGACCATTATAAGTATCTGAATGTTTTATTGTTCTCAATGATTGTGGAACAGATGGGTGAGAAAGAAGAACTGCTATAGGATTCCTGTAATAGAAAATGGGTATAGAATCGAAATTAGTTTTTATGCTTACTGATGTCTTATTAATAAAACAAACTTCATTTCCTGCATCTGTAGTTTTACAGTAACCATCAGCCACAGGATTTCCATCATAGATAACTTGAGTAAACTCTGGTTGGGGGTAATCGCATACTATGTCACAACAAGTACGGTTTTCATAGGTCTCCAAGTCAATGTATTTTCCATCTTCATCAATGATTCTCAGATGTGAAGAATTAATTGGATAATTTTCGTCATAAGTCATTTTCATTGGTGGAGTTAAACCAACAATTGGAATTATGTGATAAGAGTACTCTACACAGAGTCCATAGAATCTTTCTCTTCTTTCTACTGTAAACATAGTTATACTTCTATTCGAAATAGCACTTGGCCACATTTGATTATTAGCACCATCTCCTCCTATTATTAGAATAGAATATATGTCAGCGGTGATGGGGTCTTCGTTAACACCACTTAGTTCGTACATATCTGTATCATCCTCAACAAATACAGAATGTAGATAATTTTGATAGAATTCCGTACTACCTATATACCATCCTATATCTTGTCCAGAAATAAATAACATTCCATCACTTTCTAAAAATGTAGCCAATGCGTGTTGTTGATCTTCATTTGGTGCACCATATGGATCAGACCATATACATAGTCTATAGTTTGAAAGTACATCAGCTGTAATATCTCCTCTTAAATCGCTAATCCATATGTCAAACTTATATCCGTTTGCATTTAATGAGTTTATGTAATAATTTATAACAGAAGTGTCATAGTACTTTGAATTATCTACAAGCAAAATTTGTGACGTGGGATTAAATGGAGTGGTTGTGAATCTATCAAAATTATCGAACCTATTTACATTTCCATGAACATCATATGCTATTATTGAAACACTATAATCTTTTTCACCAGATGGAACGAACCAAGATACCTCGTATAAATCTTCGTCAACTTTTTCCAATTCAACAACCTCAACATTTTCGTTACTTTTTATTTCTGCGAGAACCTTAGAAACATCATAATTGTCGTAGACATATGCTCTAATCGTTACATAACTTTCTGGATCAACCTTTGTGATTCCAAAACCATCTTTCCATATGAATGGTGGTTCATCATCGTGTACTATTTTCACAGTATAATCTTCGACTTCACCAAACGATGCAATTTCACAAGGGGTGGGAGGACTTTCATACTTAAGGTAAACTCTCATTCGAGTCTCTGTCAGTTCTGCATCATTGGGAACAGTGAAAGTACCAGAAAAGGTATAGGTACCATTAACTACAGCACTACCTAAATCTATCTCCTCATCATCAGAGAATTGGTTATCATTGTTAAAATCTATCCAAACTTTAACGTATTCCACGTATTCTTCAACTGTGTTTACTGTTACCGAAATAACATAAGTAGAACCTCTATTGAGATTTTCAAATATGAATCCAGTAAAATCGCTGTATTCGTCATTTCCGGAAAATATTGAAGTTTCGTTAATTCTTACGGATGATATCCATTCCCAACTAGAAGATTCTGTGTAAGCATCACAATATTCTTCAGAGTAAACCTCAAGATACAGCCAATCTATCTGGACTTGGTCCTGATCACAAAGGGTACATGATGGGTGGTTATAATTAATTAAAAGACTGTTATCCAAGTGTGTATAGTATGTACATTCTTCATGTGATGAACAAATGGTATACTTTATCAAATACCAGTCTATAGGTACATTTCCAAACTCTTCTAAATTAAATTCATTATCAACAGAACTTAGTATAAAATCATTATCATCGGGATA